>DAOWID010000105.1 GCA_030641115.1 Planctomycetota bacterium
CCTCAGTGCCCTCTGTGGCTTTTTTGTCCTAATTCGTGTTCATTCGTGCCTATATCTCTCTGTGTGCTCTGTGCCCTCTGTGGCTTTTTTTTGTGGTAATTCGTGTTCATTCGTGGCTATATTTCTCTGTGTGCTCTGTGCCCTCTGTGGCTTTTTTTGTTGTAATTGCGGGTTATTCGTTGGTATATTTTTCTGTTTTCTCCGTGGTCCCTGTTGCCTTAAAAATCCTGAAATCTGTGGCAGACAGAAACTTCCTATTCCCCCTAAACTAACAAAATGTTAATCTTAAAAAAGTGCGAAATTCTTACTCATTTTTGCCAAAAAAGCGCGCATTTTTACCATTTTTGTCCCATTTCTGCTTCATTTCCCCTCATTTTTTGACTCTTTATTTCTACCCATATCCCCTAAGTTATTCACATTTACAAGCCGCCCCCCATTCGTAGCCCAAAAACCAACATCCGCACAGAAATGACCCTAAAAAACCTGAAAAAACTCAATTTTCCCCCAATTTCAAAAATCTCAGTTTTCAATCTTGTTAATCTGCGTAAAAAACTTATGGTTTTGCTTGTTTAGTCTTGTTCGTATCACTAATATTGCCACTTGACTATCGGCGGGCCGAGGTAAATCAGGTCTACCGTCTCATCCTTGATGTACCGGCGAAGAATAGCAAGATTGTCACCGCAGCACAGAGCGTTCTCTGCCATGTATTGCCTCCGCGGACAATTCCAGCCCGTGCACAGCGACGTAAAACATATCTCGAATCGCAATTACCGTCAAACGAGACTCATTATCACTTCGTAGATTGTTCTATCACATCCACCAGGCCGACGTCGATATATTGGCCGCCTCCAGTTTGATGGCAGTGCACGGCTAAGCAATTGGAGCCTCTTCTTAGTACCGCCCGCCCCTTTTCATCGAGAGCAACTCGAACATAACTGCTCGTATAGTCCTCCAGCTTCGTAACGAGCCGCCCATTGATATAAACTTGGGCATCTTCATCATGGTGGATCAAAACATAAGGCCGATTCAGCTTCGTGGCTTTCAGCTTGAACTCTCGGCGAATCCATATATCCGAACCCTTCCACTCCGTTCGCACGATTGCGCCGGGTGTCCCTACAGTTCCGAACCCGCCAATGCCCCTTTTCCATGCCGAATCATCGAAATCCTCCAACTCCCAGCCATCGGCAGGCTCGCTCATCGTATATCGCCACTCCTGTCCCTTGCTTTGTGAGGTCGGCACAACGGTCTTAACGATAGGTGGTGGCAGATACAACCGCCGATTAGCCGCCGCAGCCCTATCGGCATCCATCTTTACCATCGCCCTATCGTAGGTCATCAGCCCATTGACCTCGATCTCGACATCCGTCGTCTGCGTGTAAACCGCCGCCGATAGGCCGCCACCAATCAATGAACGTAGATTCTCTAACAGCGCTACGTACGCATCTGTCAGCTTATCTCGCGTCTTATAAGTGCGATATCCCCAGTTCTTTTCGTCCTGCCAGGTATGTCCCTTGACCGGAAGGCCCAGGCCGCCGAACTCACCAAGCACTGCTGCGCGTTTCTCTTCTACAGGCGGTGCAGCCGGACCAGGATACCTGTGAATATCGTGCACGTCACCGACCCCACGATCGGTCCAGCCGCTGGCGTTGTCCACCAGCCGCGTCGGGTCGTGCTTCTTAATCAAATCGACAATCCGCGGCGTATCGTATTGTCCCCAGCCCTCATTAAAGGGAACCCACATAATAATCGAAGGGTGGTTCCGCAAAGAATCGATAACTCGTGTTAGCTCCAGCTCAAACTGTTGTGCTGATTCTTCGCTGCGCTTTAGGTCGGGGTCTCTGCCACCGATGTGCCGGTCACCGTTGGGCATATCTTGCCAGACCATCAATCCCAGCTTGTCACACCAGTAGTAGAAACGCCTCGGTTCAACTTTGACGTGTTTGCGCATCATGTTACAGCCGAGCTTTTTCAATACCTCAATATCGTAGCGCAGCGCCGCGTCCGTCGGCGCGGCGTACAACCCGTCCGGCCACCAGCCCTGATCCAACGGCCCGTATTGAAACAATGGTTTGTTGTTAAGAAACAGCCGGTTAATCCCGTGCTCATCTTTGTGCACCTCGATCTTGCGCATGCCAAAATAGCTTCTAACCCGGTCGAGATTCGTGAGTTCTACCATTGTAGTTGTTGCTTCGCGGGGTCCTGGCGGTGAGATAGACTTTCTTGATCCTTCCCTGCCAATACTTACGTCCAGCTCGTAAAGAAATGGAGAATCTGGCGACCACAGCTTCGGGTCCTTGACGTGTATCTCAAGTTCTTCTCCAATTGGCCCCAATGCAAACCAAAAGACTTTTTCTCCTAAACGCATGTTCCGCTGCCTGGGCATTCCCGGAATTTCGGCTGATATCATGAATTTGCCGGGACCTTGCACCTCACCAGTGATCTCGACCTGAAGCCGTAATATCCCAGCATCAATGTCGGGCTCCATTTTCAGACATCTAATGTGTATCGGATTGACGGGCTCCAGCCAAACCGTTCGCCAGATTCCGGTGACAGCGGTGTACCAAATGCCGCGTGGATTCTTTACCTGCTTGCCGCGCGGCTGATGCCCTGCATTTGTCGGATCCCAGACGGACAGGACGAGCTCCTGCGGCCCGGATTTTTTCAGCACGTCGGTGATATCGAAGGTGAATGGGTCGTATCCGCCGCGGTGCGTGCCAACTTGCTCGCCATTGACCCAAACTGTCGTGTCCCAATCAACCGCCTCGAAGTGCAGTAAAATACGACTACTGCCCCACTTACGCGGGATTTTGAATGTGCGTCGGTACCACAACCGATTGTCTTGGCCAACGGCCTTCATTACTCCCGACAAAGCTGATTCAGCCGGGAATGGTACAAGTATCTGGCCACCGAAGTCCGCGGGTTTCGGCTCGTCCTTGGGCTGAATTGCGTAACTCCATAGTCCATTTAGGTTTAGCCAGTCTTTGCGAACCATTTGCGGGCGTGGATATTCCTGGTGGACGTTATCCGGTGTCACCTCGCTTGCCCATTTTGTCATCAATGGGCCGTCCGCTGGTTTCCATTTTGACCATGCGGACGAGCCGATGCACAGAGTTAGGCAGGCAACGGCCAGATACCATTTTGCGCTTAGGGGACACTGCTTCTTGTTGCGGCTCGATTCCATTCTCTCATCTCCTTTCAAATAAATAACAATGAGTTCTGCAAAATTGCAGGTTAGGCATATATTATTTGAGAAAATCCGTTTTTTGATTTTCTTAAATAATCGCTTAACTATTTGTTAAACAACAACTTACTGTTTAACAAGAAAAAATCAAAAAACGATTTTTTCTTGTCAAAGTATGCCTAACCTGCAATTTTGCAGAAGCCTTATAAATAACATCCTGCCATTACTTAACTTATGACAGTTGGCATTTGCCCCATAAAGCCGATGGCTTGTTCGGGGGGCACGGCTGCCAACTTCATAAATTCGTGCTTAGAGTATCTGTAGTCAAGCGATTTTGCAATCAAATTCAAGGCGAAAAAGACGGGTTTCGGGCTGGGGCAAGGCGGCCGATCGAGCTATAATCGGCACTGCAATGACAGGGCCAGCAGGCACCGGGACGATGCCGCTCTGGGATTTAGCTGGAAAAGTCCTAAAGAAACCCGTCTACGAACTGCTGGGTGGCGCAGGGCCGCAGCGCGTTCCAGTCTATGACGGCTCGATCTATTTCAGCGACTTACTCCCGCAATACAGTCACAAGCCGCTCGATAGGTTCAAAGAAGAAATTGATATGGGAATGGCGATGCTTACAAACCATTCATTGAAGCTAAAGCAATCGGCATATTTCAGGGGGATATGAATCGCTTTGGCTTTGAAGGATCAAAACGAGAGCATTCCGTACAGGCTATCCTTTTTTTTGTTGGTCAATCCTTAGCGAATCAGGTATACTTGCGTGTTGAAAAATTTGCCTTCAGTTGAACTTTTTAGGAGTAATTTCAATGATGACACCAAAGTCCCTTCGATTCAATCTTTGTCTTTTCTCTATCCTGTTCTTGATAGCCTCGGCTGTGAGGTCGGCAGACTGGCCAACTTATCGCCATGACAATGCGCGCACAGGTGGTGCGTCTGAGTCTGTGGTAGTTCCGTTGGTTGAGCATTGGGTGTACGTACCCCGCCACGGGCGGGCTCCTCGCCCCGCCTGGCCAGGGCCAGCGGAGCGCCCGAGGGAGGGTTTCAGACAACGCCATCGAGTTATTTTCGACGATGCCTTCCAAGTAGCCGTGGCCGGTGACACAGTCTATTTCGGCTCATCGGTTGACAACAAGATCTATGCTCTCGACGTCGCCACCGGCGAAGAATGCTGGTCGTTCTTTACAGGTGGTCCGATTCGGCTCGCGCCAACCGTCTGGAAAAATCGCGTATTTGTCGGTTCAGATGACGGCTTTGTTTACTGCCTGGATGCCGACGATGGAACGCTGCTGTGGAAGATACGTGGTGGCCCGAATAACGAAAAGCTACTGGGCAGTGGGAAGATGATTTCGCGCTGGCCTATCCGAACCGGCGTGCTCCTTGACCAAGGGATAGCCTACTTCGGCGCCGGAATCTTCCCACATGAAAACGTTTACCTCTGTGCCGTCCGGGCCAGCGACGGCAAACTCATCTGGAAAAATGACACCATTAGCCAGGCAGACGCACACCGCAATGACTTCACACCACAGGGATATCTGCTGGCGAATAAGGATCAACTATTTGCGCCATGTGGCAGGGCTTTACCGGTCGCCTTTGATCGGGCAACTGGACAGATGACTGTCAAACCCAGCTATGGATGGAGAGGCGAGCAGGCGGGAGGTATGGTCGGCGGCACGTACGCCTTGCTGGCCGATGAGCAAATATATACCGGCACGCAGTATCATTTGCTGGCTCTTAACCAGAAGACGGGCAGGACGGGCTTCGCCTGGTTCCCGGGCCGGCGTCTGACGATAGTGGGAGATATGGCCTACCTGGCAACCGGACGCGAACTGATCGCCATGAATCGAGCCCCGTACGCCAAGGCCAGCGGGCGTCGGAATTCTCTGGAGTACAAGATAAAGGGCCTGCAAAGTAGGGTCAGGCGAGCTACGGGCAGTAACCGCAAGCAATTACAGCAACAACTAAAAGCTGCGCAAGAAGAGCTGTCGCAACACAGGCAGCAAAACATCAAGCCAACAATCGAGTGGCAAGTGCCAAGCGACTGCGATGCCGAGCTAATAGTAACCGGTAACTTGGTGTTTGTAGGAGGACAGGATCAGGTCAGCGTTTTTGACCGAGAGAATGGCCAAACCGTCTGGAGCGCCAAAGTCGATGGCAAGGCAAGAGGTTTAGCGGTGGCCAACGGACGCCTATACGTTAGCACCGATAAGGGTAAGATTTACTGCTTTGGTTCAGGTCCGCCGCGGCGGACAGAAAACCCAAAAACGTCTCCTCCCAAACGATCCATCCGAGCCGTGTCCGAGCCTTATCCTCAAGACGAACTCACCGCGGCATACGAATCTGCTGCCGAAGCTATAGTCCTCGAGACCGGCGTTAAGAAGGGCTACTGCCTCGTTCTTGGCGCCGAACGTGGCCGACTGGTTATGGAACTGGCCCGACGCACAGAATTAAAGGTTGTCGGTGTGGAACCCGATCCGGAGAAAGTGCGGGCAGCACGACAAGCTCTGGACGCCGCAGGCCTGTATGGTGAGCGAGTGGTCATCGACCAAGGCGATCCCTCTAATCTGCCATACTCAAACTACTTTGCCAATCTGATTGTTTCTGACAGTCTGCTTTTAACTGGTCATATCCCCGGCGACCCCGGCAAAGTGGCACGGCACCTGAAGCCGTGCGGCGGTACCATCTGCCTGGGCGTGCCGGCGAACGCCTCGAGCCAGGCTAAGACCGTGTCGTCCGAACAACTCAGCCAGTGGCTGGCGCAATTGGAGTTGGGGCAATGCCGAGTTAGCGAGGTGAACGGGCGTTGGGCCATACTCAGGCGTGGGCCGCTGCCAGGGGCCGGCAAATGGACCCATCAATACGCCGAGCCGGGCAATACAGCTTGCAGCGATGACAAGCTCTTGGCCGGGCCACTGGGACTGCTGTGGTTCGGCGAGCCCGGGCCAGCACCGATGGTAAACCGTCATAACGCCGCCGCCGCGCCGCTTGCGGTCAACGGTCGTATGTTTATTCAGGGTGAAAATGTAGTCATGGTCTATGATTCTTACAATGGCGTCCTGCAATGGAAACGGAGTATCCCCGGCGCCATGCGGACACGGCTCAAAAGAAGCGAATGCGGCAACCTGGCCGCCTCAGAGGACAGCTTTTTCGTCGCGTTGAGCGACAAGTGCCTGCGGCTCGACGCCGAAACGGGCCAGACACGCGCGACTTATGCCATGCCACCTATGCCGGAAGATGCCTCATATAGATGGGGATATCTGGGCTACGTCGACGGCATCCTCTACGGCAGCGCGATGACACAAGTAGGCGTCTCGGACCTGATGTTCGCCATTGATACACGAAATGGGAAGAGACTGTGGACCTACAAGGGCAAGAACATTGCCAACCTCACTATCGCCATCGGAGACGGCTGGGTCTTCTTTGTCGAAAGCTCCCTGACACCGGAGCAGCGAGAGGCATTACTACGGCAAGATAAGTCGCACTTGACGAATCTGAGCGGTGAGGCAGCAAAGAAAGCCGAGCAGACCCAGAAGAAACTTGATGCGCGCCTTGCTGTCGCCTTGGATGCGCGAACAGGAGGCAAGCTCTGGGCCAAGCCGGTTGACGTGACGGACTGCAGTAGAATTGGGATCGGAGGTGGCGAACTGACGGCCATGTATCGCGATGGCGTCTTGGTGCTGTGCGGTGCCAATGCTAACGCGCATTACTGGAGACAGTTCCTTTCAGGCGAGTTTTCGCGCCGGCGGCTGGTGGCGCTGTCGGCGAAGACCGGCGATGTACTGTGGGCAAGGGACGCCAACTATCGCCACCGCCCCGTTGTAATTGGGGACACAGTCCTTGCTGAGCCTTGGGCGTTTGACCTTAAGACCGGCGAGCCGAAGACACGCCAGCACCCGTTGACCGGGGCCAAGACACGTTGGCAATTCCTGCGGCCGGGTCACCATTGTGGGGCAATCTCGGCCTGTCCGCAAATGCTTCTGATGCGATCAGGCTTCACCAGCTATTATGATCTGCAGGACGACAGCGGCATCCGCCATTTCGCCGGACAGCGGCTCGGATGCTGGATTAACGGTATTTGCGCCGATGGACTCGCGCTGATGCCCGAAGCCAGCGCCGGCTGCATTTGCCTGCACTCCATCATTTGTTCGCTGGCTCTTGAGCCGCGTCCCGGTCACGACCGATGGGCCATCTATAGTGCCACCGGGACCAATACGCCGGTCCAGCACTTAGCTGTCAACTTAGGAGCACCGGGCGACAGACGCGACAAAGACGGTGTGTTGTGGCTCGGATACCCTCGACCCGGATTGCCGCCAGACCGCAAGGCGATGGGCTTTTCGTTCGAGGTGCAGACGGAATTCCTCGAGGGCGGGGGATATTTCCGCAGAAGTAGCGAAGCTGAACCTGTAGCCGGAACCGACAGCCCGTGGGTGTTCGCTTCCTGTGGACGTGGCCTCAAACGCTGCACGCTACCGCTATTGGGCGAAGGCGATGAATCCGCTGAATACACAGTTCGGCTCTACTTCGCTGATTTGGAAAATGAACAAGCCGGCAAGCGGGTCTTCGACATGAAGCTACAGGGCCAATTGCTCGCTGACAGCTTCGATACTGTGAAGGAGGCAGGAGGCTCGCATAAAGCAGTTGTGCGAGAGTTCAAAGGTATTAAAGTTGACCGCAATCTGGAGATTGAGCTAGCTGCGAAGGACGAGACGGTATCATCGATGAGTCAGGCCCCAATCTTGTGTGGCGTGGAAGCAGTGCGCGAATAGGATATAACGATACACTCTCTCAATATCTCCGTCACGGAGCAGCCAGAGAGCGAGAAGTGGCGTTCCAAGGCGTAGTAAACGAGGCGGCCTCATCTCCGTACACCTGGCAGAGCTGCAGGCCACTTGCCTGGGAGGTATAGAAAAGCCAGCCGTTCGATACTACCCCACCAACGCATTCGCGCACGTCCACGCACGGGCCAGAGGATACGAACCTGTTGCCGTTCGATGTATCAATCATATCCATGTTGGGGCCGATTATGTAAGGCTCCGACAGCGTGAACCGAGTACACGCATAGCCTCTGTCGAAGCTGGACAGGATCTTGCCGGTACTTTTATCGATCAGATAGCTGGGCTTGCCCGTAGAGGCATGAGTAAAGAGAAATCTTTCGCCCACTGTTACAACATTGACAGCCTTTGCGACTGGTTCAGAGCGCCATATCAGCGAACCGTCTTTGGCATCCAGACACCAGACGTAGCGGTTGTTTGTCTGGTCATTTGGCCTGTTGTACCCGCCCAGATACAGGCGCCCGTCCTCGGCAGAGATGGTGGTGCCGGCAGTAACATAGTATTCTGTCGTCGACCAGATAACCCCGCCGGTCAGCGGCTCTATCGCCGCTGTCAAGCCTCGTGCTTTTGGCAATCCATCCTTTGTTTTCGATGCGTACCCGAAGAAACAGGAGTAGTAAAGCGTGTCATCCATAAGACACAGACCGGCATCGTTGCCACCGGCACCAAACTCAGAGAAATCTATCGTCCAGACCTCCTTGCCAGTGTCCAAATCCCAGGCTCGGATAAGAGGTCTTTGGTCCTTAGGGTAGTAGGGGTTATTGTGGCTGTAGATCCAACTCATTATCTCAGTACCGTCTGGTGCTTCTACGGGTTTACCCTTGTGGATATAGGCCTTTTCCGTTCCCTGGGGCGCATACTTACCGGTGCCAAAGACGTAAATGGCAAGATCCTTGTATATTGTTGGTGGCTGTTGCCGGCTCCAGCTTGGTGAGCCGGTAAAAGGAGCCTCCCACAGCAAGTGGCCTGTCGCCGCATCGAGGCACCGCATGCGGCATTTTTTCATGCCTGCTTGAGGGACCAGGAGGCGCTCTTCGTAGTAGACTGGACAGGTAAATGAGATATGTACGCCGGGCCAATACCGCCGCCATAACAGTCGGCCTGTCTCCTGCTCGACGGCGAATATCTGGCCCTCGGCGGTGTGGGTGTACATGCGGCCACCGCCGCATACGGGCAGGTGTTTGAACGTGCCTTCGTACCGGCGAATCCATTTGACCTTGAAAGGCGGCTTCAGGCCCTGGTCATTCGAGTTAGTGCTTGCAAAACTGCCGAAGTTTGTGAACCAATCATATTTTGAATCGGCGAGCTTACTGGTTAGTGGGCTTCGAATCTTGGCCAACCCAACCCGCCGCGGCGGGCTGGACGGCAACGGCGCTTTACCTTCCGGGCCCAAGACATATAGATAACCGTCCTCACAACCAAAGTATATTCGGCCATCGCACACCGCGACAGGAGCGGAGATGGCTTTGCCGAAAGCAGTCTTGAAAGACCACACTTTGCCAGCCCCCGCGTCTGCCGACGCGAGTCGGGGCGGCAGGCCACTGCCCGAAAGCGGCACAACGTAAAGGCTTCCATCCAGACCACCATATACTCCTGTATCCCGAAGCAGAATCGGTGGCGCAATGGATGGATAGCCCCCCAGATGCAAGGTGGGTTTTCCGGGGGCATGCTTGCAGAAGCCAAAACCCTCTTCGGGACGACACCTGTAGACATCTTGACCGCGCACGCTTACCGAAGAGAAGCTCAGCAGGCCTGGCCGGTTTATCTCCGTCTGCGTTCCGAGGACATAGTCCGTCTGCGCTTTGGGGTCACGAAGCCGAATTATCTCCACTCGGCCTGTATTGTCTCGTCGGTGCCATTGCCGATAAAGCGCTCCATCTTCACCTATGCTCATTCCGAAAGTTGATGGAGGCTCTGAGCCTGCATACGCCGGCACAAGGCCCATTCCGCGGACCTCAGCTCTGTCACCCGTATCTTCAAGACAGACGGCTGACCCACCCGCAGGGACAACGAGTGTCTTGCCA
>DAOWID010000194.1 GCA_030641115.1 Planctomycetota bacterium
AATGACGACCCGGAGAAGTGAGGCAGGCCTTTCAATGTCGAGAGGTATATACTCCGCGCTACTACCCAGAAGATCCTCAGATTCTAAGGGCTCAGCCAAATAGATACTTTCTGCCGTTTCCATAATTGGTTATTCCAAATAATCCTGATAACCTGGTGCCAGTCCTATAACATTTGTATGGTCTCCCCTCGTAATATATCAACGAATATCGGCACTTTATACAACCCACTTAACCCAACATCGCAGCTCGGATATCCCTACCATCCTAACAAGCCAATACCAGCCGACTTATGCGTGTTCAAGATACATCTTGCTGATCCGGTCCCAGTCGTAAAGCCTCGATTTCTCAAGATTTGCCTGGCCAAACCGCTTTCTCAATGACTCATTTTCTATGAGCCTGCCCAAAGCATCCGCCATTTCGTCAACGTCTCCACGCTCCACTACGAGTCCATTGGTCCCGGTTTCGATTGCGTCTGAGCTGCCGCTGATGTTGGTAACGACCTCTGGCAAGCCTGTCGCCATCGCCTCCAATACAACTAATGGGAACATTTCCTGGACAGACGGCGAGAAGAAAACATCCGCTTGCTGATAAGCCCCGACCAAGTCGTCATCGTACAGACCTTCGCAAAAAATCACATATTTGCCCACACCGAGCTCACCTGCCAGCGAACGCCACTTTTCCGTACCGCGGCCCACTATCAAATAGAAAGTCTTGCCTGCACGAGCATGCAGCTTTGCAAAGGCCCTAATCCCTGTGTCGTAGGACTTTGCCGCGTTCTCACGACCAACGCTGAGAATGACAGCAGCGTTTCTGGGAATCTCCAATTTGCGCCGGATCTCAACATCTACTTTGGCTTGAAACCTCTCCAAATCTACGCCGTTGGGAATATCCAAGATCTTGGAGGGTTCTACTCCCATCTCCTCCATCAATTTCCGGGCATAGACGCTGATGGCTACAACACCAACAGACTTGTTCAGGGCACGCGCAAGCTGTCTGCCAACTCCATATCTCGTGCGATAACCCCAGTCAAACTCTGTGATATCTCTGCCATGACAAGTGACCAAGAATCTGGGTAGAGGTTTTATTCGGCTAAGCCAATAGCCTATCGGGTAACCAAAATGCGCAGAAATGAAATCCGGCTTGAACTCCCGCAACAATCGTGCCAACTGCCTTTGAGCATGCCAGCCCATGGGAAAACGGTGATAGCCGAATCTGGTCGAACCACGCATGACCTTATACTGTATCACGGAGTATTTGACGTCACATAACACTGACTCATTGGTGGTATGATTTATCACGCATACTTCATGTCCCTGTTTGGACCAGTGATCCGCCAGATGATGAACTACAAATTCCGCCCCCCCCATCTCCGGAAGAAAGGTAAAAGTAACCAACGCGATTTTCATTGTCCACTGTCCTTCGCGAAAATTCTACTACCTTGCCGTCTATATTTCCGCAGGAATCTGTGGAATCGAATAAACATAAACATCTGGGAAAAAATGTAGACCGGAGCCCTCAAGGGATATTTTCGGCGTGCAAGACACCAAATCATCTTTCTCTGTAATCGGCATATCTTCGGCAAATAGTCGCTGAACCTATTCAGCTTCTTGTCAGACGCGGCTTTAGCGTATCCTCGCAAAAACGCATCTGTCATCTCCTCGGCATTCCAGCTAAACACTTTCTTACTCGGCGCACCGCGAAACACGCAGCTCGCGAACCAGAGAACGTCGAAGTATGGACTGCCGAAAGTAGGAGTTCTCCCAATAAGCGGCGCTGCCGACCAATCTAATATGACAAGCTGTCCCGATGGCTCGTGTAAGCACACGTTAACACATGCAAAGTCGCCATGAATAAAAACATTCTCATCCGAAGAGTTCATCCACTCCGATGGAAGTTCATACTTCATTTCGTCAGGCAGAACCAGCCGTTCATGAACAACTGCAAGCGCCTGGCCTGCTTTTTCATAAAGTTCAAGTGACCGAGCGTCCTTGTCAATCGCCAATTGGTACAGTGTAGACAACCCTCTCAGCCGCTCAAAATCCAACACACCCCTCTCCTCATCGAGGTTCAAAACCTTAGGGACATAGAACAGACCACTGGCCTGGCCAATTTTGTGTGCCAGCTTCGTCTTGGCTGCCTCTATAGCCAACAAAGGACCGACGCCCTTCTTCCGCGCGATATTACCTATATACTCCGTCAGCATCCAAACCGTACCTAAACAGGATCAAATTGCTGTGGGGCTTTTGCCCATCCGCATACGGCAATTGGGCTTTCCGAAAATCGAGCAAGGCACTTGAACTTGCAGCCTGTATTCTCAATTGCATTCACCAACGTCCGTGGAACCTGAATTCTCGGTGGATGGAAAAAACCAACCGGATAGATTTCAATTATCTCCAGCCCAGCGTTTTCTACGAGCGTTTTCATCTCGCCAATCGTCATAACATTGTAAGTACCCTGCAAATTCTTTTGACGGCGGCGCATATACGACCATCTTATCCACGGCGAGCCAAAGTTCCGGTGATTATTAAACACTAAATACCCATCTTCGGCTAATAGCCCCGCAAGGGTCTTAATCACAGCTAAGCGAAGCTCCGGCTCGGCATTCAGGAAAAACCTAAAGGCCGTTATCAGGTTAAACTTCCTTCCCCGCAAAACGTTTTCGCTGGTAATGTCCGTCTCGATTATCTCGGTTCGCCTCAGTTTTTCTCTGGCGATCGCCAACATAGACCTGGATACGTCAACGCCAGTTGACGTTCTTACACGATCCTCCAAAAGACTTGTTATTCGCCCGGTACCACATGCAAAATCCAGCAGATGGATATCCCTGCCCGCAAGGTATTTTTCTAAGATTCTCAAGATGACTTCCCGCTCGCGCGACCAAAGGAATCTCTGCCATGCCTGCGTTTCGTAGTACGCCTCATATTCAGCACCCTTCTCCGCGTATTTATGAGAATCTCTGTAAGTATATTCTTTTGCCATACACTGGTTTGCTATTTTCGCAGAGCAATATGGACAAATCGTCTTCGCTCAACTGCCTCCAAACTAAGGAACCAGCAGCTTACAAATGTCACTACCATTGTGGCGAATACCACGGCAAAGATTTCTGCCCAAGAATCGGGCGGCGCCACATATTTCCAGACGCTAATCAGAACTACGCTCGGCAGGCAGCCCAATAGCGCAGGCCACCATACACGGCGCGCACTTTCCAACGCAGATATCTTCATCGTCCGATTGAAATATATCGGCAGTACGACCCCCGATATCAGCACCATCGGCAGGAAATTGGACCACGCTATTGCAACCAAGCCCAGGTTGAACACCTTGACCGATACCACGGACCCGATAACGCAAAGTAAGGCCATTAAAGCCGTGAAGATTCCAAAGACCTTGTGCTGGCCGCGCCCCACAAGCACCAGAAAGTTACTATGCTGCGTCAACCTAAGACAGTGCCCCACCGCCAGGATGGCCAGTATCACACCCATAGTATCAACTATCGCGGGGTTCA
>DAOWID010000152.1 GCA_030641115.1 Planctomycetota bacterium
GATGATGAGGAACGGGATTAATATCCACCAATCACCCATCGCCTTTCCCTCCTTTCTACCCCTTTATCTTCCCCTGGAGCGACCAAGGGCTTGTCCTCTCGATCTCAACCCGTGCCAACTGCCCCGCGGGGCAAGGCTCGCTGAGGAACACTAATTTCCCCGTTCTGGTGCGCCCATACCACTTCCCCCCCCTTTCTCCCTCGACAAAAACCTCCGCCACCCGTCCATAAAGCTTGGCGTTGATTTCGGCGGCAATGCCCTCCTGAAGCCTCTCCACCTCCTCGAGCCGCCTCCTCTTCTCCTCCTGAGGAACATCATCCTTAAGCTTTCTCGAGGCGATGGTCCCCGGTCGCTCTGAATAGGCGGCGGTATGGACGGTATCGAACCTGACAGCCTGCAGTTGTATGGAAGGACCTCAACGTATCTGGGTATCGAAGGCAAGGTCCGATACCTTGCCAGGGCAAGATTCATCAACAAAGGTGGTAAGATAGATGTCGACTATGACAGTCTTACCGTCACCCATGCCGATGAAGTTATGATCCTTATCCCGGCAGCAACTAACTACGTGAGCTTCAAAGACGTCAGCGGCAATGAGAGAAAACGTGTGATGGATGTGTTGAAAGAAGCCTCAGAAAAAACTTTTAAGCAGCTCCGTGACGCACATGTCGAAGACAACCGCGCACTATTTCGCAGGGTCGAGATCGATTTCGGCTCAACCAAATCTTCAAAACAACCGACCGATGTACGCTGCAGAGCTTTTGCAGCTGGAGCTAATGACCCAGCGCTAGCTGCACTGTATTTCCAGTTCGCCAGATATCTGCTCATTAGCAGTTCAAGGCCCGGTACGAAGCCCGCAAATCTCCAGGGCATATGGAACGAGCAGGTCAATCCCAGCTGGGACAGCAAATTCACCACTAATATCAATCTCGAGATGAACTACTGGTCGGCTGAGGTCGCCAACCTTGCCGAATGTACTGAACCTTTTATCCAGATGATGAAAGAGATCACCGAGCCAGGCTCATTTACTGCCAGAAAATCCTATGGTTCCCGCGGCTGGGTCCTGCATCAGAATACTGATATCTGGTGGGCAACAGCTCCTATGGACGGCTGCTCATGGGGGACATTCTCGACAGGCGGGGCATGGCTGTGCACTCATCTCTGGGAGCATTACCTATATTGCCAGGACAAGAAATATCTGGCTGAGATATATCCTGTGACCAAAGAAGCGGCTATGTTCTTTGTTGATACCCTGGTAGAACACCCAAGAGAGAAGGTTCTCGTCACCTGTCCGGCAACATCACCAGAAAATGTCCCTGACCGCCCCGGCAATAGAAAGATCCACGATGAAGTCATGGGCGGTGACATCGTACCGAATATCTGTGCAGGTCCGACAATGGATATGCAGATCATCAGAGATCTGTTCAACCAAGTCATCGAGGCCTCAGAGATATTAGGCAGGGACGAGAAGTTCCGCAAAAAGTTGATCGATATGCGAACCCGCCTTGCACCGATGAAGATCGGCCAGTACGGTCAGTTGCAGGAATGGCTCGAGGATTGGGATAACCCAAAAGACACGCACCGTCACTTTTCGCATCTGTATGGTATCTATCCGAGCTCTCAAATCAATATCTATGAAACACCGACGCTGGCCGAAGCTGCGAAAAAAGCCGTCGAGATGAGAGGCGATTTCGGTACTGGGTTTTCTATGGCATGGAAGATGAATATCTGGGCAAGGCTGCTTGACGGTGATAGAGCCCATAAGATCTTCAGGCATTTCATCGACAAAAATACCTGCACCAATCTATTCACCAAGTGCTTCAGTACTCCCCAGGTAGACGGTACATTCGGTGCCTGTGCCGGGATAGCTGAAATGCTCATGCAGTCTTATGGTGGCCGGATCCAGTTGTTGCCTGCCTTGCCAAGCGCTTGGCCGACTGGGCACGTCAAAGGTCTTTGTGCTCGAGGGGGATTTGAAGTGGATATTACCTGGAAATCCGGGCAACTGACCGAAGCTTTGATTCGTTCCAAGAACGGCAGTCCCTGCCGCGTTGTCTACGGCACGCGAACGATTCAATTCGAGACCCGGCCCGGGCAGACCTATCGCTTCAATCATGACCTGAAGGAACCGTCCGACCCGGCCACACGTTTTTACGATCCGGTGAAGCAGCAGATCGAGGGCTGGATGGTCTGCGTGGATCCGCGCCTACTGGTTCCCAACGAAGCCAATAAACGCGCCCTGGGAGCTTTGGTCAATCATCTGCAGCGTATCAACTATGTCATGCCTGCCCAGAGCCTGGAGCGCATGCACAAGATGCATATCTGGATCGAACTGGACAATCCCGCTTTGGCCAAGATCAATAAGGAACACATGCAGTATCACCCGGATCGCGCCTGGCTGGTTGAGCATGGCCTTGATCCGCGTCTGGCCAAGCATGTCCATATTCCCAGGGCCGCCAACATGCTAAAACCCCATATGTGGGCCAAGCATCCTTATGTGGTGTTGCACGAATTGAGCCATGCCTATCATGATCACTATTTCGGGTATGACGATCCGAAGATCCTGAAGGTCTATAATCGGGCCATGGAAGGGGGTCTCTACGATGAGGTATTGCTATACACCGGTAAACGGGTGCGGCACTACGGAGCCACGAACCAGATGGAGTACTTTGCCGAAGCCACGGAAGCCTATTTCGGCGTTAACGATTTCTACCCCTTCGTACGTGCAGAGTTGAAAGAACACGATCCGGAGGGATACGCGCTAATGGAAAGGATCTGGGGAAAAATCCGTTGAATAGACGATATCATAAAGCTCATCAACTTGTCAGCGATCCTCAAAACAGATAGTACCTGCCTCTCTTGTCAATTACCCGGACCGGCCCCACCAGAAGCGCACTGAGCCGCGCACGAAGCACCCCTAAAATGCCCCCCTTTTCGTGAGCAAATCCGTACAACCGACCTACAACCCAACAACTCGTTATCTGCCAATTCGAAAAAAATTCCAATTTCATAAACTCTGTAACATCAGTGCTTTATAAAAATCACAAGAATTGTAAACGTTTCCAATGACCGTTGCCGGTTGAGGATTGACTGAAATGTCCCAACGGGAATGCCTCAAAGGAATTCTTTGTGGCAACAGGGATTCTAGTATTTGGCGTTGGACTCTTTATAGGTGTCCTCGTCCTCTCAAATTTACATACCGGTGATGATGTGTACTATGGCGGGCGGGAGAGAATCCTGGCGAGGCGGAGCGAGTTGAAAAGAAGAACGGTTCTTGAAAGGAAAGAATACAACAGTACAATGACAACCGGAGTTGAAATCGTCTCCTGACTCAGAGACTTTCTTGTCTTATCCTTACTGACGACATACAAGGGTGAACAAGTGGAGCGCGAAAAAGTGAATCGGCGTGAATTCCTGAAGAAAATAGGCCTTGGAACAGTAGCTCTTTCCAGTTTTCAGTTTGCTGTTTCCAGTTTCGGCGCGCCTTCAGAGCGCCCCAACATTCTCTTCATTGCCATTGACGATCTGCGGCCGGAACTGGGGTGTTACGGGGAGAAACTTGTTAAAACTCCGAACTTTGATGGGCTCGCGAAAGAAGGATTGAGGTTTACCCGTGCATACTGCCAGGAGGCGATTTGCGGACCATCCAGAGCGAGCCTTATGACGGGATTACGTCCAAATTCCTGTGGCGTGGTTGACAACGTTACATACTTTCGCGACACGACTCCCGACGTGATCACGTTGCCCCAACACTTCATTCGAAACGGCTATGAAAGCATATATATAGGAAAGATCTATCACGGAAACATGCGTGATGAGGAAAAGTCATGGAACAGGAAACCGGTTTATCCAAGGCTTTACCAACCTCGTCCTTTGGGGGGCTACCAGTTACCGGAAAACAGAAAGATTGTTGAGCAACGCAGGAAAGAAGTGAAAGAGCAGTACGGCAGCGGGCAGTTCGGTGGGCTTGCCTGTGGGCCGGCATATGAATGTGCTGATGTTTCGGACGACGCGTACAATGATGGGCGCAGTGCCGCCGCGGCCGTTGCTACGCTGCGTGAGCTTAAAGGTCCTTCGAGTTTAGGAAAACCTTTTTTCATGGGGCTTGGATTTTACAAACCGCATTTGCCGTTCGTGGCGCCGAAAAAATACTGGGACATGTATAATCCTGAGGAGATACAGCTTGCGGATAATCCTTTTGCTCCAAAGAATGCTCATTCCATGGGACTGCACAACTCGTTTGAGCTGAGGGTTCGTCATGGCATACCCAAGGCTGGAGATATACCCGATGATATGGCCAGGACACTGATTCACGCGTATCTTGCGTGCGCGAGCTATGTGGACGCGCAAACCGGTAAGGTGCTCGCGGAACTTGACCGGCTCGGTCTGAGAGACAACACGATCATCATGGTCTGGGGCGATCATGGTTGGCATCTTGGGGAACACGGGATTTGGGGCAAAGCCACGAATTACGAAATTGCCACCCGCGTGCCCTTGATCGTAAGCGCGCCTGGAATGAAAGCACGCGGCAAATCGAGCGAAGCATTGGTCGAATTGCTGGATATGTATCCGACATTGTGCGAGTTGGCGGGTTTGTCTGTGCCGCGCCATGTTGAGGGTAAGAGTTTTGCACCGCTTCTGCATGATCCGGAGCGCGAATGGAAGAAAGCCGTATTCAGCCAGTTTCCTTGTCCGGCTCTTCGGGAATGGGCGGCATTGCCGCTTTCTGAAGGGATGCGGCAGACCTTTTTTGGTCCTTTGATTAAACATGTCGAAGGCCAACTCAAAGCCGAGGAACCTGGTGAGTGGTCACGGGATACTTATGAGAACCACCTGATGGGCTATACAATACGGACTGACAGGTATCGGCTTGTCTGCTGGGTAGATGATCGTGACCGAGAGCGCGCAATCGCCACGGAACTGTATGATCGCAACATAGATCCGGATGAAAACGTAAATATTGCAGGGAACCGAGAAAATGAGCAGTTGGTGAAAAAGTTGATGGGAGAACTGAGGAGAGTATGGGAATGAGGTGCTAGATGGTAGGGGAAGATGTGAATAGTGGACAGTGAGGTATGACCATGAGAAGAAATGTGCTCCGAATATACTTCAACATGTTGTTTCTTTTTGTACTGCCACTCTGTTGTTATGCGGATGATGGTATCAGGGAATCTCTGTCGTTGGACGGGACATGGCAGATCATTTTTGACCGGAACAACGAAGGAAGGCAGAACGAATGGTTTCGTGAAGGGAATTTCCCGAAAGAGAGGACGAGGGAGATTACTGTTCCGAGTTGTTGGGAGTTGACGGAAAAAGACTACGAAGGTGTTGCTTTCTACTGCCGCACGTTTGTGGTTCCAGCAAACTGGGAAGGCAAAGTCGTCCGTTTACACTTCGATGCCATCAACTACCTGGCCGAAGTCTGGCTGAACAACCAGGCCGTGGGTTTTCACGAAGGCGGTTTCACGCCGTTTGAGTTCCGCGTAGATAAGCTGATCAAAGCCGGCCAGGAAAACACGTTGACACTGCGCGTCGTCGGCCCGATCCTGCTGCAAGACAAAACGATCGATGGCGTTGGCAAGATGGAAACGCCGCAATGGCGAGGCGCGATCACAGGCGGCATTTGGCAACCGGCAAAGTTGATCGCCACCGGTGACGTTTATGTTAAAGATGTGTTCATTGAGCCGAAAATTGCCGACAACACCGCAACATTCCACCTGGAGCTGGTGCATACAGGCGAAAAGACCAGGTCCGCCAAAGTCGAGATATCAATCCGCTCCGTCGGGCAGCCTGACCAGATCGCCGCAAAGATTGACAAAACACTGGACCTGAAACCGGGCACAATCAAACAGAGCTGGAAAGTAAAAATACCTGACGCAACATACTGGTCGCCGGACAATCCGCACCTGTACCTTGCCGAAGTGAGCGTGGCGTACGAGGGCACGGTTTCCGATTGCTGGAGCACCCGCTTTGGGATGCGTGAATTCACGATTCGCAACAAGAAGTTCTGTCTGAACGGCAAATCCATCTATCTGAAAGCCACTTTCTTCGAAGGGCTGTACCCCGTAAAACTGGCTTATCCCGACAGCCGCGAAATGGCGATCCGCGAAATCCGGCTGGCGAAAGAGGCGGGCTTTAACATGATCCGCCCATGGCGCAAACCTCCGCCGCCTGTGTGGCTTGACCTCGCCGAGGAGATGGGCGTGCTGACCGTGGGCAGCCTGGCGGTCGAATGTATGGATTTTCCCGTGGAAACGCCGGAGCTCCCCTGGCGGGTTGAAAACGAAGTGCGGCAAACCATTCTCCGCGACCGTAACCGCGCCTGTGTTGTGCAGTGGGAGCTGTTTAACGAGCTGAAACGCCCAGTTCTAAAACAGTTGCTGCATCCGATGTCGATGCTCGCACGGGAACTCGATCCGACGCGTATGATCCTGGACGAATCCGGCGGCTGGGCGCAAGGTGCAAATATATATCTACCATACGATTCCGAACCCACCAAGTTCAACGATATTCATGACTATCCCGGTCCGCAGATTAACGAGGATGTCTACAATAAGTTATTGATGACCGGCAATAAATCCCATGAAGAGATGCGGGCGATGGGGCTTAAGGGCAGATTGCCGGGCAGAAACGTGGTTCCGGGACTGATGACATTTTTCTCCGAATTGGGTTACGGCAGTCTGCCTGACCTGGTAGATAACAACAAGCGCTTTGAGAAAATTGGCAACCCGATTGCGCCGCCCACCCTCTACCATCGCCGCTTGGCTGATGAACACATAAGGGCATTGAAAGGAAGCGGATTCGACAGAATTTATCCGGACCTCAAGCAGTTCTGCCTCGCCCAGCAGTGGATACATGGCGCCGCAAACAGGCGCATGATTGAAGCAGTACGCTGCAATTCTCACGTTCAAGGCTACTGCATTCATGCATTGGTTGCAGGTGACTGGATCATCGGCGCTGGACTGCTCGACCTGTTCCGTAATCCGAAAACATACGCTTATGAAGGCACAAAAGCCGCGAACCAGCCACGCATCATTTCGATCCGCGTCAGTCCTCGTAATGTCTATGCCGAGCGCGGCGCTAAGGTCGAAATTACCGGTGTGAATGAACTGGATGCGGTAAACGGGAATCTGAAGGTAGAGGTAGTATCCGATGACGGTGGAATCGCTCTTATGAGGAAAATGAAAGCCAATATGGCATCGGGCATCACTCAACTTTTCAGTGAAACCCTCGATACAAAGACCCTCAAAGGGACGTATACGGTGAAGGCGAAAGTCACTGCGCACGATGGCTCAATGATTACCGAGAACATATACAGCTTCGACGTGTTCACTGCAGAGCAGCTGGTTGCCCCCACTGAATGTATAGCCGTGTTCGACCCCAGCAATTCACTTAAGCCGTTCCTGGAGAAGTCCGGCATGGCATTTGTGGAATTCGGCGCCGGAACCGACCGTTCGCTGCCTGTATTCGTTTCACGCACCGAGGCGAAAACGCCGGCGCAAAGGAAGCTTTTCGGAGACCTCACAGAGTTTATCGAGGCTGGAGGAACGGCTGTCTACCTGCAAGGTGGAGGGTCCAACGTCGGCTGGGGCAGGGCAGGGAAGGTATCGCCCCTGTTACCCGTTAGCGCACGCCCAAGAAGGGCCAGGGGCTTATGGACTTGCATTCCGCATATTGTCAAAGATCATCCGGTGTTCGAGGGTCTGCCGGTCAACTGCATGATGGGTTCGATCTATGAAAATGTCTGGGCAGAGAGCACACTGTTGGATATTGGCGGAGAAGCGATTGTCGGCGCCATTGGTTTTGACTGGTTCCCTGATTTTGATAAAAGCAAGCGTCACTACTACGGGCCCGGTGACACGTGGTGGGGGGGCGATATGGCGAGTGTCCCGCACGGCAAAGGCCGCTGTATTGTCTCGCAACTCCGCCTGGTCGAAAACCTCGGCAAGGATCCGGTTGCGGACAAGATTCTATATAATCTTATTGAATTCGCAAATGATAAGTGAGCAACAAGGTGATGAATATGGAAAAGCATGTGTTTGCAGTATTACTGCTGGTTTGTTTATTGTTGTCGGATTCAGACGCAGTTTCCAGCCAAGACTGTTGGATTGTTAAAACCCAGGGCACTCTTCATGCCGGACTCCATGGTGTTCCACTGACTTCGGCTCGTTTGACCGACGGCTTTGGGGCCGAGCGTCATAAGCAGGCCTCTACGGTGACCCTTCCCAAGCTCTGGGACGTGCTGGCGGATCCGGAAGCAGGCTCTATTAGCGTAAAACCTTTTAACTTCGACAGGACGCGTGTCCTTAGTCTGCTAGCTAATATATCGAATAAGAACTGGCGCTTGCTGGATGAATCGGGATTCGGTTATGTTACTTCGCTGCCGCCCGGCCAATACGCTGATTACTCGTAACCGTTCACAGGGCGAAAATGCCGATTTTGAGCTGCTATGGCCGATTGGGCCAACTATCTCGTAAAGAACTCATCAAAAAAAACCTTCGCTCAACAACTAGAAGTGCTCTAACGAGCCATAAACGCCGTTTTAACCCTGTGAACGGTTACCTTTCATGTAATAGAAGCTCTATTCCGAAGTTTAAGGAAATTTTTTTTGACTCTTGGCGTCCCATAATGTAGATTAAGCATAAGCTTGAAGCCAGGAGGGCGTGAGTAGGCGGAGATAAGGAAGTTTCCCAGGTGTGGTGTAAATTCGATGTGCAAAAAGAGTGCGCGAACTTTGAAGTGTGATTTGAGTCCACAGTTTCATGGTGCAATGCGCTCGGTTAGTTGCATTAGATATAAAGAGGAGATAGTGGTGAGAAGGCAAATTATTTTAGGGTTAGTTTTCGGAGTTCTCTTCAGCACCGCTGCTTTTGGCACACTGATGGCAGAAATCCGGTATGAGACGAACGAGCTTGGCGCAGGACGATGGCAGTATACTTATGATGTAACCAATATCAGCTTGACCCCGGCAATCGAGGAGTTTACTATCTGGTTCGATTTTGGGCTTTGCGAGAACCTTGCTATCGAAACGCCTTATCCACCGTCTGGTGATTGGGATGAGGTTGTGATTCAGCCAGAGCCGGTCTTGCAGGATGATGGAGCATACGATGCCAAGGCATTGAATTCTGGAGTTGGAGTTGGTGAGACGGCCAGCGGATTTGCCGTTAGTTTCGATTGGCTGGGCGTAGGCGAGCCAGGTTCGCAGTTTTATGAAGTAATTGACCCAGTGACGTTTGAGACAATTGATACAGGATATACTATACCGGAGCCAGCGACCCTGCTTCTGCTTGGCTTAGGTGGGCTGGTCTTGAGGAAGAAATGCTGAAGCCGCGAAGACAAGTACCCTGCTTTTTACTTGAATCTTTTCACTCTCTGGGGCAGAATACTTCGAAAGCTTGAAGGTGTTAAGGGATAAGAGAAGGGCAACAAAAGGCAGGACAATTAGTGATGTAAACCTTGCGGTAACATCTCCTGCTTTTTCCCACAGAGGCGGGTCAAAAAAAGCGGAGAAAGGCAATTTAGCCGAACAGAAGTTTGATTTTGCGCATCTCACGGATAGGCAGCAAAAAACTGATGCGGGCAGGTGCGTTTGCAAGAAAGGCAGGATTTACTTACTACTCACGTAAGAACCGATGACTACGCGACTACCGATGAGTTTGTCGATCCATATCATCAGCAGGTTCAGCGATGATAGCCAATTAGCAAAGACTAATATGAAGGAAACGGTGATGTAATGGAGGACACGAATATGAAATGCACAAAAGGATTGACAGCAGTCCTTCTAATAATCATCGCATGTCCTATGATGCCACAGCCAAGGGCGTTACAGTGACAGTAGACGGCGCGGCCGAGCACCAGACCATCGACGGATTCGGTGGGATCGAGCGCGTTCCACGGGTGCCCACCGAAGGAGAAGACGACGATTTCTGAAGGCAAGGAGGGAAAGATGGAGAGAGATATAGAACGAACTAGGTGGCAACAAAACAGATTGAGGTATGATGCCGTGAATCGCGAGCGGGAAGGGAGATACAAGTTTGTAGCGGGTGTCCTTCTGGGTACATTCCTGCTGGTTATGTTTATACCGGCGGTCTCGCACGCGCTGGATGTCTCTGTGTCCGAGAACAGCAAGTCAATTGGACGCTATTACATCTACGAACTCACGATGTTCCACTCTGGCTCATACTCCAACCCATGGGAGGATGTGGTCATTACCGCAGTTTTCAGTTCGCCTTCCAGCCGCACGTACACGGTCGGAGGATTCTACTACGACACCGACACCTGGAAGCTGCGCTTTGCGCCCATGGAGGAAGGGAGTTGGACCTGGGACCTCATATTTGATAACGGCTCCGAGACGCTTACGGATTTCGGGGGATTCAACTGTGTTAATTCCAACAACAGTGGCTTTTTGCGCATCCATCCCCAGAACCCCTATCGTTTTGTGACGGATGGGGATAACAAACCATTCTATCCGATGGGCTTCAATGACGTTATCTACGACCAGGCGGGGCCGAAAGGGTTCGGCGGCAGTTCCGACGGTACCCTCAATTCTGACTGGTGGATGCACGCCGAGTACGTGGGATGGCCGATAGACTCCTATTTTGACACGTTCGCCGATGCAGGGAACAACATCTTTCGGATGAACACGCAAACGAACACGTACCTGCTTCACGACAGACTAAACATAGGCGGCACTGGCAAAAACTCCTATCTTGTTGCTGAAGGAAAGCTGACTGACCAGCTAGCGCAGACGCTGCACGATGGGGGCTGGAAGTTTTACATGGTTTTCTGGCAGAGACCCAACCTTGGCTGGGATCTCTCCGATGCGAACGTGAGGCAGGCGACACTGGCTTATCACAAGTACGTTATCGACCGCTGGGGCGCTTACGTGGACATCTGGGAGCTGATGAACGAGCGGAGCAGCCAGGACGACAGGTACTTCGACGACGTCACGACTTTCATTCGCGACTATGACCCTTATGGCCATATGATCAGCACGAGCAACCGCCGCCCGGACCTGGCGTCCATCGAGATCAACAGCCCGCACAGGTACGATCGCAACAATACCCTCGACATCCACCGTTTACTTGCCGGCAGCATTAACAACTTGAAGGCAGCACATGCTAAGCCTGTGCTCTACGGCGAGTTCGGTAACAGCTATCCCCCATACACGAACTACGACCCAGAGCGCTACCGCATCTTTCTCTGGACGGCCATGTTCAACGAGGCGGCACTGGTGTTCTGGCACACCGGCTACGCCAAGAACTATCAAAGCGGGGCGGGCAACATGTTCATCGGCCCGGAGGAACGCGCCTTTTCACGCATTTTTTCCTCTTTCATTGTCGACTTTGACGCGCTTGCCAGGCCGATATCGGTTGCGCTCAGCCCGTTGGATGAGATATACGCCAGCGCTCTCGGAAGCAGCGAAGACATTGGCATTTACTTCACGCACACCGCAAGCCATACCACAACGCTTTCCGGCGCCACTGTGACCCTGGGTATTCCAGATGACGGGATGCAGGGCTTATGGCTCGATCCATTCACAGGTAACGTCCTTCAGAACTTCACCGTGGACAGCGGTGGGAGGACCTTGACGATCCCTGATTTCCAGGTGGATATCGCGCTCAGGATTCGCAGAGCGGGCAGCAACTGGACTGCCGTGGCTGATGCCGGCCCCGACCAGATGGTAATAGATACTGATGATGATGGCAGTGAGGAGGTAACTCTGGATGCTTCGGGGAGCTCCGATCCGGACGGGACGATTGTCAGCTACGTCTGGACTGAAGATGGAGACGAGATCGCCACAAGCGTCAAGTCGACAGTGCCTCTTACTGTGGGTACGCATGCCATTACGCTGGCTGTGACGGATAATATGGGCGCGATAGACACAGATGATGTGGAAATCACGGTCAATCCGGTGGACACACCGACGATCACTGTGCTTACGCCCAGTGGCGGAGAAACCTATACAGTCGGCCAGACCATTACTGTCACCTGGACAAGTACAAACTACAATGGTAACGTCAGGATTGTTTCTAATCATGGCGGATACCGTTGGGACTCCTGGGCGGGGTCAACGGAAAACGACGGCAGCTGGACCTCCCTTGCTTTACCGGATGGTATTACCAAATATCCGTCGACTGGTTGGAAATTCCGTGTCGCGGCTGCTGATGACCGCGAACCTTCAGACGAGTCAGGCTCCTTCTCAATCCGCAAGGCTGGTACCAGCATCACTCTCACGCCCTTAGCAGATTCCTGGATTCAAGATGAAGGAGGCAACAGCAGGGATACAAACATGGGCGAAAGTAGCCTTATGGCCATAGGAGGAAGATGGCATAACACCTATTTCAGAGGTCTTATCAGATTCAATCTATCATCGATACCCTGCAACGCCACCGTCAGCAATGCCAGCTTGCGCTTGTCCCATACTATGAATGCCGTTGAGGGCTCTAATGTCAACGATATACGCGTTTACGGCCTTCTGAGAGATTGGAAAGAACACGAGGTCACATGGAACAATTACGCCGCAGCGGCGCCATGGGCAGCCCCTGGAGCCGGCTCGATTGGCAAGGACAGAGAGAACACACCATTGGCTCAACAGTCTTTTGCCTCCACGACCCCGGTCTATCAGTATTATGATTTTGATGTCACCAGCGCTATTCAGGACTACATAGATGGTGTTAAACCTAATTATGGTTTTATCCTCGTAGGCAAGGAAGCTCCGGCAGCGAACCGCTACTTCACCGGCTTTTCTACAAAGGAATCCGCTTCCAATCCCCCACTCTTAGATATTACGTATACTCCACCGCCCAGTGCCCAACCTCCGATTCAGGTCGCCATTGACGATGCTGGTGACGGTGATACCATAGTGATCGAACCAGGACACTATTGCGAAAACATCAATTTCAAAGGCAAGAACCTGACCCTCAGATCAACAGACCCTAATGACCCGGCCGTCGTGGCGGCTACTGTTATCAAGGGCCGTGGTCATGGCTTAGCCGTAACCTTTTCAAGCGGTGAAGATGCAGACTGCATACTTGCAGGTTTTACAATCACAAACGTGAACGCAGGCATCTATTGCTCTGGTGCATCCCCCACAATCACCAACTGTTGCGTTACGGACAATTCAGGTGCCGGAATCGAGCTGCGCAACGGCAGCAAGCCGACAATCACTAAGTGCCGCATTGCTGCCAACGCAGGCAATGGTATAGAGATGTGGCCAGAGCACAGTGGCCGGCTTACTGTCTACAACTACCCGACAATCACCAACTCCGTTATTGCCGGAAATCTACAACACGGTATTGTTGGTGGCATTCCAACAATCACCAACTGCACTATTGTCGCAAATCAACGATCTGGCATTTCCGGTCTTATGCCGGCGATCGCCAACTCTATCATTTATTACAACGACGCCGCCTACGACGTTGTTCAGATAGAAAGTGATTTCGCCACAGTGACTTACAGTGACGTTCAGGGCGGCTGGGACGGTACGGGCAATATCAACGCTGACCCGTGTTTTGTTGGGCCAGGATATTGGGATGGCAACGGAGTTTGGATAGAAGGCGACTATCATTTGCTGCCATATTCGCCGTGCATAAATGCAGGCACGAATACACCGGAGGGCGGACTGCCGGAAACTGATATTGACGGTGAAGATCGCGTAATGTTAGGCAGAGTTGATATGGGGGCAGATGAATTCAATCCGTTCGAAGCCCGCTTCGCGGTCGTCAATAGGGCACGAGTTGAGAGGACGGTATTTGAATACGAGTGCGAGGTGACTTTGGAGAATACTTCACGTTTTGTGGTGAAGAATGTGCAGCTTGAGATGGTGAAGGCTTCAGAGAATATGGCGATAGTCGATCCGAACGTAACATTCGGGGGTATTGAGATTGCGGCTGGCGGATCGGCAACAAGCACCGATACGTGCACTTTTCGGGTGGACCGAGCGCAAGCGATTGAGCCAGCTAAGATAATATGGTGGGTTAGATGCGACCTGGCTGGCACGGGTCAGACATTGGAGCATACAGGTTCAAGCGCTGTTTCTGGTGGAGTCAGAGAACGTTCCAGGCGGCCTTTTAGGTGATGGCGAGGTTGATTGTTGAGGATTTTTCGATACTGGCTGGCCGATGGCATGTTCCGTGTGTGCACACTGGCCTTCTTAGAGCCTATCCGAATAACGCCTCAGCCTTTGTCATGCTGAGCAACGCGAAGCATCTCGCCATAGGAAATCCTGGTGCGAACGTGCTGTAATCCCTGCACCGGCCAGATTCTTCGGCTTCGCCTCAGACGGTGTCCTGAGCTTGCCGAAGGAATGACAGGTAATCGCCAAAGGTTATTCGGATAGGCACTTAGGCTGGCAGGGCCGGTCCAAACTCGACTTCATCCTTGATCGGTACCCTAAGCACTGGCCTTCAAAAACTTGGCTTATCAGGAGGTGATCGTTCCGTGTTCTCTGGGCAAGGCGAGCGAGTAGTAACTATGTTCGCTGGGGACGAGCTAAAGGCTTCTACTTGTTGAAGAAAACAAAAGAATCTCGAAGTTCTTAATTTGGGCAAGAAGAATTTTTGACTGGGAATATTCTTCGTTGTCGGGGCTAAGCAGGGTGAATTGTTGCGTGTGGGAGAAGAGAGCAAAACTGTTAGCGTGGAGTTTGGGGGTAGTGAAGGAAGAGTAAAAAGCTCCTGAGCTGTCGGTGTTATTGTCCCGGTTAAACCGCGTTATATCGGATGTTCCGCCCTTGGTTTTTAGCTAATCCTCTTGCGTGGCTGAGGTTAGGGCGAATTTTCGCGAAAATATGTAGCCAGTAATATTCATATCTCTCGACATTTTACGGTTTCTATAGTACATGGCGCATGTTCAAAACCTACATAAAGCATTGTGCCCAGTAAAGGTACAATAGGTTGCGCAACGTAAGCTCTTGCGGCAGAAGATGTTACGGCAGCATTGCGCCAAATTGCTGGTGGAACATCCGATGTAACATAGAGATACCCGTCTGTGCCGATAATAAGGTTGATACAATAGTGTTAACCTCTTTATCGAAAGGAATCGATATGGCACGTCAACGAATCCTTACCTTACTGGAAATACCTGAAGGGCAAACTATTCCGCTGTCGTTCTGTTGAAAAGTTCGAATTGTTTTGCGTTTCGATTATGGATATTATTGAAGATCGTTCCACAAAGCGGAAAAAAGAATTGGCGACTTTGCTGGCACCCAATTTTCAAATATTTGACAACACCGTGATTTGTTGAGGTTTGAAGCGGAAAGAGTATAACTGGCCAGTTGGCCACTCATTTCTCCCGGTTCCCGGGTGTATCCGGGAGCAAGCACCCGCCATTTGGCCCTTTTCCGGCCGTGACAAGGTATCGCATTGCGGTTTCGAGCACGGTGTCGCGGCCTTTGATAAGGTCCTGGGTGTTCTGGCGGACTGGCACATTGGGCACGAGGCCGACTCGCTCTATTGGCCGATCCAGATAGCCTTTATAGGCTTTGACGGGGAATCTGACTTTGTATAGGCCGTTCTTCAGTTCATATACTGTCTTGCGTGATGATGCGCCGGCGGTAGCTTGTCCGAAGACGCGAGCTCGTTCGTTGGCTATGAACCATGAGGCCCATCCCTCGCCGGCGCTTATGCAGCGGCTATCAATCAATAGCGCCATTGGTCCTTTGTAGCGAGGTCTTTCCGGCTCTTCGGAATCTCGATCCAGTGCGAAATTCAGCGGCGCACGCTTAGAGTCAAATCCACCGCCGCTATTGCCCCGCACGTCCACGATAAGTCCGCGTGCGTCCTTCAATTCGCCGACTGCTTTGTCGAGCAGCTCTATTAGGTCACCTCTTATCCGCCGTACGTAGATGTAGCCAATCTGGCCATCCAGCGTCTTCCAGGAAACGGAGCCTGCGTCGTTTATCCCAGCCTTAGGAACCGGCAAACGTGGCAGATAGCGAACTCCGAGGTTTGCAGGCAGCTCAGAGCTGTGCACTTCACCGTCGCCGTCAAGCATCTCTAACTTGACGATTGTTCCCCTTTCCTTCTGGCGGATGAAAAAGCGATGTGCGTGATAGCGCAGGTAGCGGTCGCTGGAATAGCCGGCGTACTTTTTGATCTGGTTCATAGTCCTTTGGATGGCGTCTTTAGCTTCTTCACCACTGATGGTGACTACGATCATGCCTACTTGCACGCCTACTTGCTCCGCGGGCCCGTCTTGGTCTACGTAGTAAACCACAGCTCTGGCTTGGTCATCCTCCAGACATGCAAAGCCGGGGTCCCATTGTGGAAATGATATTTGGGGCAGTTTGGCTGAGCCCTCAAGTAGATGGGCATGGCTGTCCTCAAGTCGGGCAACGAGTTCCATGCACAAAAGGCCAAATCCATCGTCGCTTTTGACCTGTTTGGCGCGAGGTAAGAACTTCTCGCCCACCGCTTTCCAGTCGATCTTCTTCGATTCGAAGCATGGGTAACGTTCGCCGAGCTCTCTGTACAAATCAAGGAACGCTTCCTCGTAGCTTCCCTTTTTCTGGCCTTCGGGTATGGCAGCTTTGGTCTCTGCAATTTCTTGGCGGCGTTTGTTCTGTTCTTTTCGTCGCTCAACGAATTGCTGAAGGTCGATATATCTACGGACGGCCTCTATGTCAGCGAACGTGGCCTTGCGTCCCGAGGGCAGTTCAAATTCGTGGTGCAGGTGTCTGCTGATTAGTTGCTGCCACTGCCATATTCCCTCAGGTTCTTTCTCTGCAAGAAGCTCATAGAACTGGACAAGTGGGTGATCTTCTGTGGGAGGTGGGCTCTGCTCCCTTAGTGACTTCATTTCCTCAAACAGAGGTCTGAGCCTTTGGGGCGGGTCGTGTCGGCTGTTCGACCAACTGTTGACGAAGGGGATATATGGTAGAATCGTAGTAGTATTGGGTTTTATGTCGGCCTGTCCTTCTGTCCAGCCGGGGACACTGTCAGCGGCAAACATGGCCAGATAGACTTTGCCCTCCGGCAGACCATAAACTGTCGTTTCGCCCTTCGGCATTCGGTTGCCGCCAATCATGTTTTGCATAAACGCTCCGCCCCAGCCGGCAAAGCCAAGAATGGGGTCGGTCCTGGTCGGCTGGGTGCTGATGACGAGCAATGTTTCGTCGTTCGGCACATCCTGGTCAATCTGCAAGATACCAGTACCCAATGGGCGAAGGACAATATCAGGCGAAGTTTTGGCAGAAACCCGGATGCGCTCAGCGATGCCGTGCAGCTCTATCTCCTTGCCATTCTTTTCGAAGATTCCTTTGAATTCTTCAATATTTTTCCAGGACTGTGCAAGCAATTGGTATTCGCCGGCCGGTGTCTTTTCAAAAGAAAAACTGCCCTGGATATCTGTGACTTGGTAGGCAATGTCTTTCGCAGCGTCACCTTTTTCAGCCAAAAACGCCTCTGTAAAAGGTCGACATGTTTGCCTGCAAACCGGAACGCCGCTCATTTGATCACACAGAATGACAACTGCTCCGGGGACAGGTTGGTCTTTGGCGTCAAGAACCTTGCCTGTGATGGTTCCGGTTTCGGCCTGTTCAGTTTGCTGCAAACGAGGTTCGGAGCTTCCAGCCAGACAGGTCAGGACGAAAATGAGAGTTGAGAGTGCTGACACTAATGCTTGTCTGTGCATTTTGGCTTTTACCTTTTGAGCTTACGAGACTTGCGCTGCTGCTTGATTGACGAGAAACAGCACTGCCATTCTGACGGCGAGGCCGTTTGTTACCTGTTGGAGGATGACGCTGTTCTGGCCGTCGGCTACTTCGCTTTCCATCTCCAGGCCTCTGTTGATTGGTCCGGGGTGCATGACCAAAATATCCGGCTTTGCCCTTTTCATTCGCTCGACAGTCAGTCCAAAATAGTGAGAGTATTCTCGGATTGACGGGAACGGATTGCCGCCGAGCCGTTCAAACTGGATGCGCAGCATATTTATTACATCGACCTTTTCGATTATCTCGTCCAGCGAATAGCTCACGTTCACCGGCAGCCGGCCCACTTCGGTCGGGATGAGTGTCGGCGGACCGACAAATGTGACTTCTGCGCCGAGCTTGGTCATCGCCCACATGTCGCTGCGGGCGACGCGCGAGTGCGCTATGTCGCCGACAATTGCTATCTTCAAACCTGCAAGACTGCCTCTGATTTTGCGAATGGTATAGACATCCAAAAGACCCTGCGTGGGATGCTCACAGTATCCATCGCCGGCATTGATGACACAGGCATTGATGTTCCTGCTCAAGAGCTTTGACGCTCCGGCAGCACTATGGCGGATCACGACAATATCAATTCCCATCGCCTCGAGATTCCTGGCTGTATCCAAGAGCGTTTCGCCCTTGCTGACTGCGCTGGATTTCTTGGTGAACTCTATAATGTCAGCGCTCAATCTGCTTGCAGCCAGGGCGAAGCTATTTCGCGTCCGCGTGCTATCTTCGAAGAAAAGGTTCACGATAACCTTTCCGCGCAAAGGCGGCGCTTTCTTGACGGAGCGAGTGCTTATCTGCTCAAAACCTTTGGCTGTGTCAAGAATGTATGTAATCTCTTCGGCGTCCAGCTCACGCAGCCCAAGTAGATGCTTGCGACGCCACCTGAATGGTTTACTTTTGCGTATTAACGCCATGAGATTGTCTCCCGTCTCTCGTGGCTCGGTTTACGTGACACGGGTCACAGACGGTGAACCACGCTGTGCTACTCGATGACGACTTCATCCTTTCCATCTGATTCGACGAGATTAACCTGCACTGACTTGCCCGGGGCAATGTCGGTTTTGTAGCCGGCGTAGTCAGGCTGTATTGGCAACTCCCTGCCCCCTCTGTCGACGAGGACCGCTAACCTTATTGCTCTTGGCCTACCCAAATCTATAAGGGCATCCATAGCTGCACGCGTTGATCGGCCGGTATAAAGAACGTCATCGACCAGAATGATAACCTTATCGTCTATATTGAAGCCGATTTCGGTGGTTCGGACCTGCGGCTGGGCAGTTGCCTGTGGTGCATTCAAGTCGTCGCGGTAAAGTGTTATATCCAGAGTTCCGCGCGGGACATTCTTGCCCAGTGCTTGCGCTAATCGGCTCGATAGCCTCTGGGCGAGAATTTCACCCCTGCTGCGGATACCGATTGCAGCAATATCCGATTCGCGTGGAGTGCCGGCGGTAATGCGGCTCGCCAAGTCATTGAGGATTTGCTCGATTTGTTTGGAGTTCAGAATTACTTTCATAATTGCAGACCTTTAGTTACGTACAACCCAAATGTCGGACTGAGTATACCAAGTGAGGCCCGATAAGGCAAGATTTGGAGCCAAGTTTTCAGAACCCGCAGTTTTTAGTCCTGAAAATGCTGAATTTCAAGGGCCGGCAGAATAATTTACTTGAAACCGAAGTCGCTTTTTGGTACTATGATGTGAAGCCTGGAGCAGAAAACTGTGGGACAAGGAGGTCGGCAACTGGGTGGGCAGCTTGGCCCGTTTTGGGATTTTGCGGGCATCTCTGGAGTTAAGGAATGATACGGACTCCTACGAAAACGCTTATACTGAGCCTAATGGTGTGGCTGGCAGTACTGTTAGGGCCTTTTGGCAGCGTTGCGAGAGCGGAAGGGCTGGAAACTGACAGAGTGCTGCAGCCACAGGGGCTGAATCACACTGGAATTTATGCCCTAAGAGAGATTGAGCCCAGCTTGACGGGCACGGGGGTCAAATTCGCTATTATCTGCCGAAGCATTACTTATATCGACGACGAACCACAGAACGATTACCGCCCCAACATCGAGCACAACTGCTTTAAGGCTGAGCAATTCATTTTTCACGACCAGGGTGAGCTGCCGCCGGGCATTTCGCCTCATTCGACAGCCATTTGCTCTGTATTGCTTGGCGAAGACCCTGATGCGTTTAATCCAGACCTGGGACAGTTCTATTATCAAGGGGCTGCGCCTGGGGCAAAGGCGGATATCTATGAATTCTACGATTTCCTGATCAACAACGTATTCGGTCTATCAGCTCTGGATGCGGATATTGTACTGGCTGGGATCGGTAGCCCATTTGAAGATTGGTGGACAAGGGGCATTGAATCGTTGGCCGAGCACTGCGGCCTGATTATCGTGGCCAGCATAGGCAACGGCTCCAACGCTTATGACCCGCTCCTTTATCCCGGTGCGGCGGCAAATGTCATCGGAGTCGGAGTCGTTGACTCCGTAAACACGGAGAGTCTTGAAACCAGCCTGGCAAATTTCTCCCTCGCTTATCCGGAGCATTCGAGTTTTGGTCCAACTGTGGACGGGCGATGCAAGCCTGATATAGTTGCGCCCGGCAACTGCCTGGCGGCCAGCGCAAGCGACCGGGAGGGTTATGAGGCTACCGGCAACTGGTCCAGCTTCTCGGCGCCGCTGACTGCAGGAGCGGTGGGTCTGCTTGTCCAGAAAGCCAAACAGGAGCCGGGTTTGAGTTTGGCGGTGTCACCAGAAGGTGGAAATTGCGCAATCAAAGCAATTTTACTGAATTCAGCAACGAAATTGCCCTACTGGCATAAAGGTCGGCTCCAAACCGATGATGACTACTTTGTCCCTCTGGATTGTGTTCAAGGGGCAGGTATGCTAAATGCGGTTTGCGCTTACGAGCATCTGATTGCCGGTCGAAACGAGCCAGGTGATGTTGCGGTGATAGGCTGGGACAATAACCAGATCGAGAAAAGCAAAACGTTGGAGAATGTCTATAAGATCACCATCCCGGAACCGACAGACAAGTTTATAACCGCTACGCTCATCTGGAATCGGCATTACCAGGGCTTTTATCCTTTTGAGGCGCTCTTGACCGAAGACAGCGACCTGCGGTTGGAACTTTGGGCCGTCGACCCTGATAACTCAGACAACGACTATTTGCTCGATTATAGCGACAGCAGCGTTGACAATGTTGAGCATATTTACTGCAAGGCAGTCGCCAACTGCACTGACTACAAAATCGTTGTCTCACACAGTGATGTCGACGAGCAACCGGACGCAGATAGAGCGCAGCGGTACGGCCTGGCCTGGAATGTCAGTGAGTGTCAAGATAGCGACAACATTTTTTGGCATGACCTCAATGGCGATGGTATTGTCAATGAATGGGATTTCGTTGTTTTGGTCGATAATTTGGTAGCCACCGTCAAGTCGCCCGAAAGCTACGTGCTCGGTGACATCAATGCCGACGGTGCAATCGACGTTAATGATTTGCAGATCCTCTTGGACCACAACAATCGTCAAGCCGATTGGCACAAGCGGTAGTAATAAAATCAGATGGCAACCTGCACTACGAAGTGAGCAATTTTTTCTAATTCAGGATCGGGCAAAAGCGTAAGCGAAGTAGGACCAGGGGATGCACAATAGCATTTCGGTCGGAGGAGACGGAATCTTTTGACCAGCTTTGGAAGACCAAGGGGAAAAAATGCAATGAAGTTCCTTTGCACGATATTTCTTTCGGTGTTAGTTCCTTCGATGAGTTTTGCGGAAGAGCCGTGGAGATTCATTGTTACCTGTGACAGTCGGGGCAGGGACAACGGAATCAATGAGCTGATCCTGGAGGAGCTTGTCGATGAAATCATAATGCTGGAAGCGGATTTTGTCCTTTTTCCAGGTGATCTGGTTTACGGCTACTCAGCGGGTGGCCCGAGCCAGTTCGAGAGTCAATTGAGAACATGGGTTAGCACAATGCAGCCGGTCTACGATGCCAATATCGCCGTCTATGTCACCCGTGGCAATCATGAGCTTGGCGATGTCTGGGGTATCTATCCTGGTGGGGACGCCGACCCAAATGACAATTACGTGCGTCGTTGGCTTAACGTATTCGGCAGCGACTCGCATCCTGAACAGAGACTGCCCGGCAATGGTCCCGCGGGCGAGGAGTATATGACATATTCCGTCACGCATAAAAATGCGTTCATTGCGTGCTTGGATCAATACGGCGGCGTTAAGCACGAATTTGCCCATAAGGCGAACCAAGCCTGGCTCGACGCGCAATTGGCAGCAAATACTAAAGCACACATCTTTGTAGCCGGCCACGAGCCTGCTTTCAGGGCTCTGCCACGCGACTGCCTGGACAAGTATCCGGCCGACCGCGATGCGTTTTGGGCCAGCATCAAGAATGCCGGCGGGCGAACGTACCTCTGCGGCCACGACCATTTCTATGACCATGCCCGCGTTGGTGACGGCGATGGTGACCCAAGCAACGACATTCATCAGTACATAATCGGAACTGCTGGAGCGACGCTCTATAGTTGGTCGCCGCCCTACGATGGCAATAACACTGCCTACGCTGTCCAGCAATTGCACCATGCAAGACGGTACGGC
>DAOWID010000160.1 GCA_030641115.1 Planctomycetota bacterium
ACTATTGTCCGTTGTATGGACGGACGTATTGCAGGTGACAATCCTGGTGGTCGGAGGGCTGGTGCTCGTTCTGATCGGTATAAACAACGTTGGCGGGGTCAATGAGGTCATCCAGAAGAACCTTTCTGCTGACGCCACCCGCTTCGGTCTGATTCAGCGAGCGTCGCACCCCGTCTCGCCCTGGCCCGGCGTGGCAACGTTCTGGCTGACACTTTCGCTCTGGTATGTCGGGACCAATCAGTTCTATATCCAGCGGTGCCTGGGCGCCAGGAGTGAGTGGGACGCCAAGATGGGGGTGATCGGCTGTGCGTTTATGAAATTCTTCTTGCCCTTCATCATTGTTTTTCCGGGACTTGTGGCGTTCGCGATGTTTGGGCCAGGCCTGGCGGAAGATGCTGTCTATGTCAAAATGGTCAATGAGCTGCTGCCACCGTTGGGGCGGGGCGTCTTGCTGGCGGCGCTGGTAGCGGCCATCATGAGCACCGTCTCAAGCGTGCTAAACTCCGCGTCAACTATCTGGTCTGTCGATGTGCACAAGCGGCTCCTGCATCCGGCTGCCAGTGAGCGGGAGCTCGTTACAGTCGGTCGTTGGTCGACGTTTGTAATCATTGTACTGGGCACGGCACTGGCGCCGCTGCTGTTGTGGTGGGAAGGCGGCATCTTCATCTACATCCAGGACATGGCTGCGTTCTTTGCCCCGCCGATTGCTGTGATCTTCTTGACGGCGTTCTTGTGGCGCCGTGCCCACGGCCGAGCGGCGACGTTCACGTTGGTCTTTGGCATCATCAGCGGAATTTTCCTCAAATTACTTGGTTTGAAATATGGCCCTGATGGTATCGCCCAGCTTAAGCCGTTATTGAACCGTGCCGCACTCAACTGGGCAATATGTTTTGTCACGCTGGTCGTGGCGACTCTGCTAATTCAGCGCAATCCCAAAGAATCGTATGATCCCGATGCCATTTGGAACCGGCGGTGGGCCCGGCTGCCCGAGTCCGAACGTCCGCTCAACCGTGGCTGGCGAAATCTGATGTTCTGGTGGATCGTGATGATGAGCATCTCAACCGCGCTCTTTGTGGTCTTCCGCTAAAAGAACGGGGCTGCGCCACCTTTTGCACATCTGCAACCACGATTCGGCAATACGTGCATGCGGGTGTGTGCCCATCCAAGAGGAGAACCGCAGCTAAATCGAGACCGTGTATTGACCTGACTGCCCATATCTGCTAAAATAGGTAAAAACTTGTGTATGATCGTTGTTTTTTTCAAGGGGCCTGCAAGTCAGATGGGCAAAACGGCGTTCGTTGGCCTAAAACGCAGGTGCGGGGTCGGACGGAAGATGCTGCGATAAGTTGAACTCTCCTTGCCTGCCCTGCCGATAGCTACTTCTATGGTCAATCCAGCGAATCGAGGAGTATGTTGGTGATATCTAAAGAGCTTAGAAATCTGATAGTCCCGGTGACAGTGTTGGCCTTTCGCCTGGCAGTGAGCGGGGCGGATGCTCAGTGGGTCGCGTACAATGACTGCCTCCGGGAGACCGGAGACTCGACAGCAGCCAATGTGACCGGCTGGACTATCCATAACTACGATTTGACCCACTTCACCGGACGTCTGAGGAATTTTGAAACCGGCAGCAATGAGGCAATGCCCACAGTTACTTTCACGATGGGAGCCGCGGGCCTACAAGTTAGCAGCGGCGGCGCGGGCGGCAATCCTTCGCCTGGTACGGATGCATACGAAATATTCCACGGCGTAGTAGACTTTGGGCCAAACGGCATCTATTACGGCGGTGCGGGCTGGTGGGCAGAGATTGAGTTCACGGATCTCGACCCGACCAAGATGTATGCCTTTGTCGGCACGGCTATTCGCTCCAGCAACTACCCGGACCGAAAATCGCTGTTCACCATCATCGGCCACGAAAGCGCTACCAATAATAGCAGTGACGGCGTCGTGTCAAAGAGTGCCGACACCACTGTGCTGCTGGCGGGAGACAATAGTATCACAGGGTACGTAGTCCGCTGGGACGACATCATTCCCGGAGCGGACGGCAGTTTCAAGGTCAGGGCCGAGGCTACCGCAGACTCCGACAGTGACAAAGCGTATCCCTTTGGCGGGTTCATGCTCGAAGAGGTGGGAAAGGCGGGGAACCGGCCGCCGGAGGTCGACGCCGGTGATTATCCCGAGCTCAGTTGGCCGAACAATACGCTCCAGCTTAGCCCCGTAGTCGAAGATGATGATCCTTGCGGGTTGGGAATATTGACTTTCGAATGGTCACAGCTTAGCGGTCCCGGCACCGTGATATTCTACCCGAGTGCTGACATCGGGGACCCCTGCGCGATATTTTCCAAGCCCGGTGATTATCAACTGCAGCTTCAGGCCTGGGACGAAGTGCCGCAGCAGGGCACCGGCACAGTGACAATTGTAATCATCGAGCCGTTGCTGGGTGACTTGAACGGCGACAACAAGGTCAATTGGGACGATGTTGTTCTCTTCGCCGGGTGGTGGCTGGACTCTGAAGGCGGTGCCGCTGACATCAATGCCAAAGACGGCGTCAATATGGCTGACTTCTCATTCTTATCGAAGAACTGGCTTGTCGGCGAAGGTGCGAGCTTGCTAATCAATGAATTCATGGCCAGAAATGATCTCACCGTAAGAGACCCACAGGGCGAATACGATGACTGGATTGAAATCTATAATGCCGGCGACAAGCCGTTTGATGTAGGCGGTATGTACCTTACCGATGATCTGTCGGAGCCCACCATGTGGCGAATTCCTGACGATAATACTTTCGCAACGACTATCCCTCCCAACGGCTACCTGCTGATATGGGCTGACACCGACAGTGGTGACGCCGGTTTGCATACAAGTTTCGAACTCGACGCCGACGGCGGAGACCAGATAGGTCTGTTCGACACGGACGGTGTTAGCCTTATTGACAGTGTCACTTTTGGCCGGCAAACTGCAGATGTTTCCTACGGTCGGGATCCCGATGGGATTGTCAATTGGGTGACACTTTCACCAACTCCGGGGTCTTCGAACAATGGTTCATATTTGGGCGTCGTTGCCGACACAAAGTTCAGCCATGATCGCGGCTTCTACGAACATCCATTCTCTGTCACGATCACGACCGAAACCGAAGGCGCTGCCATACGTTATACCACAGACGCAAGTACGCCGACCGACAATCACGGCAATGTCTACACCGAGCCGATACCTATCACCACGACCACGTGTTTGCGGGCAGCGGCGTTCAAGACCGGCTGCAAGGCAACCAATGTCGATACCCACACGTATATATTCCTCGACGATGTTATCGAACAAGCCACCAATCCGGTCACTGGGGCCCAAGTTACTCCCGAGGGTTATCCGACCTCTTGGGGTTCGGTGACGGGCGATTACCAGGTGGACCCTGACGTTGTCGGTCAGGACGGCAAGGACAAGTTTGGCGGAATTTATGCCAGCACGATCAGGCAGGACCTTAAGTCTGTTCCAACAATCTCGCTGGTTATGCACAAGGACGACTGGTTCGGCAGTCGAGGAATCTATATAAACCAATCCCAGGATGGTACTGAGCGGGTAGCCTCATTTGAGTTTATCGATCCGAACAGTCCAGAACAATTTCAAATTAACACGGCTGTGGCAATGCAGGGTGGTGTCAGCGGCGGGGGTACAAGTCTCAATAGGTGGAAGACATTTAAGCTCTCGATGCGGCCAAGGTTCAAACCCCAAACCGATGACAGACAGCCCACGGGTGGGCCGGCAAAGCTCGATTACAAACTGTTCCCTGATTCACCCGTTGATAGTCATAATACCATTGTGCTCGACGCTGTGCTGAATCACGCTTGGCTACACCCCAGCAGTGGCCAGCGCAGCACGGCCTTGTACATCCAGGACCAGTACGTTGCGGACCTTCACAACGTCATGGGTGGTCATTCGCCACACGGCTCGTACGCGCACATATACATCAACGGCCTGTATTGGGGCATGTACTACATCCACGAACGGCCCGACAATGCCTGGGCAGCGGAAATGTTCGGCGGCGAAGACGACCAATACGATGCGATCAAGCACAATAGCGGCAATGTAATCAATGACGGGGGGGGTATCAACAGCGGGACCGCCCGTTCCAGCTACAACGCGATGGTTAGTGCCGCAAGTGCCGTACAATCCGACCCCACCAACCTCGCAAAATACAATGCGTTGTGCGAGAAACTGGACGTCGACAACTTCATCACCTATCTGCTGTCAAACTGGCTACCCGGCAACCATGACTGGCCGCATAAGAACTGGTACGCCACGCACCGGCATCCTGATGGTCAGTGGCGATTCCATAACTGGGATGCCGAACACACCGTTGAAGGAGGTAACGATGTCGGCGAAAGCCCATCAGGCATTCACAGTATGCTTGATGGCAACGCCGAGTACCGTATGCGATTTGCCGATCACATACACCGGCACTTTTTCAACGGCGGCACGCTGTCCTACCCGAGGACCGCCGAGATGTTTCAGGTACGAATGAGTCAAATCGACCGCGCCATCGTAGGCGAGTCCGCCCGATGGGGTGACAACCGACGATCCAACCCTTACACGCGCCAGGACTGGCTGAACACGCCCAATAGCAAACTAACCGGCTTCTTTCCAAGCCGCTCGAACACTGTCCTCGGCTATCTCAAGAGTGCAGGTTTGTATCCGAACCTAAGTGCGCCGGTCTTTCTCATAAATGGCTCGCATCAGCACGGTGGCCAGCTTGCTGCGGACGATTTGTTCTCGATAAGCGCCACGAGCGGCACGATATGGTACACCCTCGATGGTGCCGACCCGCGCCTGCCGGGCGGGGCTGTCAATACCTCACACGCGACAGCTTACGCCGCACCTATTAGTTTTACTCAGAGCACCCATGTGAAAGCACGGGCGCTAAGCGGCAGTACCTGGAGTGCCCTAAACGAGGCTATTTACGCCATAGGCCCAGTTGTGGAGGAGCTGCGTATCACAGAAATCATGTATCACCCGCAGGACACCAACGACCCACACGATCCGAACGAGGAATTTATCGAACTACAAAACATCGGAATAGAGACCATCAATCTGAATCTGGTACGTTTCACCAATGGAATAGACTTTACCTTCCCAAGCCTGGAGCTTGCGGCGGGCGAATATGTCTTAGTCGTCAAGAACCTGGCAGCTTTTTATGCGCAGTATCCCACGTTCTCCGGTATCATCGCCGGCGAATACGCCGGCAGTCTGGCCAACGGCGGCGAAAGGATCGAGCTACAAGACACGGCAGGCCAGACGATACTGAATTTCAGGTACAGGGATGGCTGGTACGATATTACTGACGGCATGGGTTTCTCACTTACCGTAAAGGACCCGGTGAACACTGAGCCTAACGCCTGGGACGATAAGAGCACCTGGCGTCCAAGCGCTAATATAGGCGGCTCACCTGGATGGGATGATACTGATGAGATTCCGGCACTTGGCAGTGTAAAGATTAACGAAATTCTTGCGCATTCCCATGCAGAGGCCTCTGACTGGATAGAGCTGCATAACACCACCAGTGAGTCTATTCACATTGGCGGCTGGTTCCTCAGCGATGACAGCGATGACTTGATGAAATATGAGATAGCCGATGGAACGTGGATTGATCCGTGCGATTATGTAGTCTTCTATCAGAATGAGCATTTTGGCGACATAGCTGATCCCGGCTGTCACTCAGCCTTTGCGTTGAGCGAGAACGGCGAGACTCTGTACTTACACTCCGGTCGTGATGGCGTATTGACCGGCTACAGTGAAGAGGAGACATTTGGCGCATCTGAGACTGCCGTAGCGTTTGGCCGGTATAAAAAGAGCACAGGCACATATAACTTTGTCGCTATGAGTGAGAATACGCCCGGTGAGGAAAACGCTTATCCTAAGGTTGGGCCAATAGTTATCAATGAGATCATGTATCATCCGCAGAATGATGGCGATGCGGAATATGTTGAGCTTCTCAATATCAGTGGCGGTCCTATTGACTTAGAGCAGTGGGACATTGAGCAGGAAAGGTTTGTTCCTTGGCGATTTACGGATGAGGGAGGCATTAGCTTTGACTTTCCACTGGGTACGACCATGGCTGCCGGCGAATATATTTTGTTAGTCAGGAATCTCAGTGCTTTTGAGTCTGAGTTTGGCGCTGTTGGTGGCGGCGTACAGGTATTTGAGTGGGAGCTTGGCAGGTTAGACAATGGCAGCGAGAAGATTCAGCTTTCCAAGCCAGGTGATGAGGTGGAAGGTGAACGTTATTACATTCGTGTGGACAGGGTGAATTACAGTGACGGCTCGCATCCAGTAGGAGACGATCCTTGGCCGATTGAGGCTGATGGTAATGGCTCATCACTTAATAGAAACGTTCCTGCTGATTACGGCAATGACGTAATCAACTGGAAAGCCGCTTCGGCCTCCCCAAGTGCGGTGAATCCATAGATACCGGCACTAAGAAGTCAAATACCCCGGATAAGATCAGGTGACTTTGGTTGGATGTTCTGCTGTTGTATCATTGGACTAACACAGGCCCACCTTTGCGGGCGGCATAGCCGGTCTTTTCGCTATAAAGGAAGATGAAGCTGCCGGCTTCGTTTGTGTCTTGAGCATGTTTGAAGAAGATGAACCAACGGCCCTGTGACTTGTCCCCATAAGCTGCCAGCCCGCGCGGTCGGTCTCGGGGGCCTACATTATCAGGGGAAAAATAATTGACATTTGGCGAGCTAAGTTTACACAACTACCGTTCAGAACGTTCTTACCCGCCACTATGTAGGCAAGACGTTGCTGACGAACTTCAAGAGCACAGCCTATTGTTTCAAGATAAGTGTGCACTTGATGTGATGGTAAGCATCGTACTGGGGCCAGCCCGAAAAGATCATCCACATGGTCTTGCCATCGGTGCTAATCCACTTCTGGTTAAAAGAAAAGCAGAACTTCCATTTATCATCCATCCAGCCACCTGACTCATAGTAAGCAACAGTTGTCCACGGTCCCCAGGGTTCCGGGGCGTCAAAGATACCCCAACCGCCTGCTTTGTTGTGGAATTTCGTAAACAGGTAGCGCTTAAGAACTGGATGGTACATTATCTGGTGTCCCCAGCCCGCACCATCAGAGGCATCGAAGACGGGTTTATACTGATCGGCATCTCTTGACCACTGTGGTTTACCTTCGGCTCCCAGGCCTGCAAAGATCTCGTAGCTGCTACGTGTCATGACCCGGTCCTTTGGCACCCGTGCCAAGCCATAATGCTTTTTCTTTTCAACGAGAAAGTACACGTACACGTAATTGTCCCGCGCACCCTGGTAATCCTTGCCGAATTGCAGGAAGGTACTGTTTTTGAACAGATATTCCCAGTCATAATCCGTCCAGGTCCAGGTCATTCCATGGTCGGTTGACTTGAACATCCTTCCTTTGTCCCAGGTATCTTGCTTTATAGCATAGAGATAGAGAACCCCATCGACACATAACGGGCGTGCCTTACCTTCCTTGGTAGACTGGCTTGATTTTGGATTCTTGCCGCCCCAGATGTTGTGGCCACGCCAGTTGGGAGGAGTACCTTCGATCCGCGCCACGCCCATTTTGACTCGACCATCACTGTTGGTGCCGTTGAATCCACCTCCATCTCCCCAACAGGTGTAGAGATGTCCGTCGTCAGCCCACGTGACGGGCCATTGGTCACTGCCAGGTGCTGCACGCTCATACGTATCCCAGTGCCAAACGAGCCGTTTGGCTACGCGGGTGGGAGGATAGGGAGGTCTTGCACATCCGACATAAGGCCTCAGCACAAAGATCGGCAGCCAGATGCTCAGGACAAGCCCTTTCTTGCATGATGTTGGTGTCTTTTTCTCCATATCTTCTTCCTTTGCTTTTCCGTTCGCGTCACGGCTACTACCTAACCCGGTCGACCCGGAACCGAACAGGGTTGGATAAAATGCTGACGCCTTGATGAAACTGCCTTCTGCTCATAAGCATCCATCTGATTCACACGGCCGCAATCTCCCTGCCTACCCTCTTTCGAGGGAGGCAGATTGCTCGTTCTGAAGCTAAAAAGCTTCGCTGTTGCTACGGGCTGATCAAACACCACGCCAAATAACAACGATTTGGCATGTTGTTTGAAGCGGCCCTCGGTTTGCCGACATCGAAGCGTCCATGTGTGCGGCAGACCTGTTTTGAGTCCACAGCTTTATCGCCGCGGCGTTGGCGATTCAACCGCTAACAAGGACTTGTGCTCCTTTGCCCTGCTGGATCAAGGGGACGTAGCTTTCCAGCTCCTGCAGTACCTTCGAGTCGGTCAGGTCAATTACCTTGTTCTTTTCGTGGGCCATGTACGCAGCCATAACGAGCATTGTGATTAGCCGACCGTATTCGAAATCAAGCAGTGCGTTTTTGCCTTGCTGAAAAGCCGAAATTGCATCTCGCCACTCTGCTATATATCCGTACAGGTCAGGCTCGTTCGGCTCAAGGATTAGTGCACCACGTGTCGCCTGTGCCTTTTCGAGGGCGAGCTCGCTGTCTGCCACGGCAGTCGCAGCCGCGTCACTAATGAACAAGCCTGCCGGCGACTGCAAGGAGTTTACAGTGTACGAATAGCCCGGCCCGAATGCTTCCATAAGAAGTCTCAGACCAGGTGCATCGTACATCCATGAATTGGTCGCCTGGACTACGCTGCGAATTCCGGTCTCGGGATCCTCGAATTGTATGGTGACGCTTGAGTAGTCCTCAGCCGGTGTAACGGAGTAATCCACACCCCTTTCCCGCAGTTTGCTGAGCCATGGGTCCTTACCCCATTTGAGCAGCGCCATGCTGGCGGTAGCCGAAACGGGCTTGAGGTAGTTGGGCGGCTTGTCACCGGGTGTTAGCATATACATACCAGCGGCTATGCTGTGGCAACCCATATCGCAGCAGACGCCGCCTCCCTGTGTTGTGGGGTCCCAGAACCACGGCTCGTGTGGTCCGCCGTGCTCCTCGGCGCTGCGGGCCAGATGCACAGGGCCCATGCTCTTTTCCACTGCTGCAAGCTGACGCTGGGCCTCGACCACAGAGGGCATGTGAATCTGGTTCTCAAAGTAAGCCGTGGGAACACCAAGCTCGCCGGCCATCTTGACCATCGTGCCTGCTTCTGCCACGTTCCGGGCGAGGGGCTTCTCACAAATGATACCCTTCAGCTTGGCGCCAGCCTGGACCGCCTGGGCTATGTCGCGCATTACTTCGACACGGACAAAATTGGGGGCAAAAATACAGACGATGTCCACGGCTGCACATAGCTGAGCAGTGTTCTTGTAGACTTCTGTATTGCCCAGGCCGTCTTTGCGTGCACGCCTGGCAAGGTCATCTGCGCCTTCGGTGGCGCAAAGGCCAGCTAATTCTGCACCGCGTACAGATTGCAGGGCCCTTTCGTGGAATCCGGCAACGAAGCCCGCTCCGATCATTCCTATCTTAAGCATCGGCTAATCCCTTTCATACCAAAAAGCTACAGACGTTCATGGGTCATTTCATGCCGTTGCGGCAGTGTAATAACATTCGAATCCATTTTTGCCCTATCATGCCTTGCTAACTTCCCCTCGTTGTTGGACTTATGTTCGGCCCTTTGGCACGCGCCCAAGCGCAAGCGAGCCATTTGCAGGCCTATCATATCTACCGGATTTTTGGCTGGAGCACAACCAAATAGAACGGCGAGGATAGGGAAAAATTTGGGTAGTTTCTTGGCCGCGGAAGACGGTTTCGCAGACCCATGCCAGAACGACGGATCACCTAAGAGATTTTCCTTGCACTGAAATGGCTGATTTGGTATAAACAAGATCAGTAGACTGTGCGCCTTTTGGCTTCCTTGGGTGCCGGTCTTTCATAGTTTTTCACAAAGGAAGGAGGTAGAGTTAGGTCCTATGACGGTTCTGTCTTTCAACCGCGGAGACAAGCAAAGGTGTACGTTTCAATTGTTGTTTTGTTGAAGGTTGTCTGAGGCAGGCATAATAGGTAGACATGGACACTTGTTGACGACAGCGGGTGTTTTGGCGTGTGGCCAAAGCGCAGCTATCGTTACTCTTTTTGAAGGAGGAACATTATGTCTCGAAAATCAAAGATCCGCTGTGGTGGATTGATTTATTTAACTTCTCTTGTTTTGATGCTGGCAGTTGTCAGCAGCGCTCGCGCCGGTCTCGTAGCGCACTGGACGTTTGATGAGACGACCGGTACGGTTGCTCAAGATTCGAGCGGGAACGGACTCGACGGCACGCTCGTTGGTGGCCCTCAATGGGTGCCCGGCCGGATAGACGGCGCACTGCAGTTCGATGGTTCCAATGATTACGTCCGGGCTCCGCATATTCCGTTCGATAATCGAAGTTTCACTATCGCGATGTGGGTTAATCCGGTGTTGCATACCGATCAGCAAGTCGTCTTCGCCCAACACCAGGCTGGATCAACAGACTTGAGCCTTCATTTTCGGCTTGGAGGGCCCGGTATTGGTGGTGGAAATGTGCCCCTTCGTGGCGTTCGCATGGCATTCTATGCTAATGACCTCGATACTGCCGGCGGGATCATCCAAGACAATACATGGTACCACATAACCTTCTGGTACGATTTTGAGAATCAAAACAGAAAGATATACGTAAATGGAGTCCAAGAAGCGCAGGGTGCTGCCACTCCGTATCTCGGGACATCAGGTGATACTCGTATTGGTCAATGGAATAACAATCAGTGGTTTAGGGGCATTATTGACGAGGTGCGTATCTACAACAAGGCGCTGTCGCAGGCGGAGGTTGCAAGCCTTGCTGGCAAGACCGCTACGTTTACCCAGCCGTTGTATCTGTTGTTGTCCCCGCCGGATCCTGCCATAGACATGAATAGTGATGACACGATCGATTTGAAGGACTATGGCGCGCTGGCGGATATATGGCTTGATGAGGTACTGTGGCCATAGCAGTAGCGTGTTGACGCAAGGCTGATTGGATTCCCGCTTTCGTGGGAATGACACAGCGATTTGCACCAGTTCGGGGCCTATACTGATTAACTCGGTATAGGCCCCGGTTGCTTTTTGGCGTTGCGACATTAGCATTGCGGATGGATTCTATCTCATGCGTATCGATCATACTACATTCAACCACGGACTACACTGATAACACAGATAACGAATAGTGCTGTGTGAGTACCGGTGACTCGTCGCCGGTGTGGCGCGGTTTCCTACAAGTCGGCATGTTCGTTATATCGTTTGACGGGGCCAGTGGTTTTGGTTATTGTGTAGTGCAGTGTGAAGGCTACATATTGTGCAGTTGAAGTATTACATCGCCATAGGGGAACAACAGCGCAAATTAGGGGGCCGATAGTAGAGGCCGTGCGCGGTCTATGGAAACGTGTCGACTGATCAGCTATATCGCGCCTGCAGCACCTGCAACTCGGCGGCAGGCACAAGGTGACGAGCCATTTGTTCGTCCGGAGATTGGCTTTACGCCGAATTGGTACCGCACGGCGCTTGAAATTGACTTCGGCCAGCAGTGGCATACGGATCCGGGATACCGGCGCGAGACTATCCTCGGCATGCGTGGTGAGCTGAGACGCCGATTCGGTGGGACAAGCATCGGCGGGATCGACGGTGCGGATAAGCCACTGGACCTGTTGACAGGTACATACGGTTGCATCAGTGTGGCTGCGATTTATGGGGTTCCAATCGTGTACGCCGACGACAATTGGCCAAACTGCGAACATCGGTACCTCAGCGATGAGCAGGTCGATGGTCTCGAACCGCCCGACCTTGGTGCGAATGCGTTCTTTGTGGAGCTCATGGCGCAGGTGGATTGGATCGCGGCTCGCGAAGGCCAGGTCGAAGGATTCATGAACTGGCAGGGCGTGCTGAATAACGCCTACCGTTTGTGCGGCGAAAAACTTTTTTATGATATGGTTGACTCGCCGCAGCGCTGTCTGCATCTGTTCGATTGTATCTGCACGACCATGATCGAGGCGGGCAAGCGCCTGCACGAGCGGCAATTGGAGAGCGGTGTGGAAGTTAGTTTCTTCACGGTCAGTAACTGTCTTGTCAACATGGTGTCACCGGGGCACTACCGTGACACGCTTTTGCCTTTTGACCGGCGTATCGCCGAAGCGTTTGGCTGCATCGGCATCCACAACTGTGCCTGGAACGCTGATCCTTACATCAACGATTATGCCACCGTTCCATACTTGGGCTATATCGACATGGGGCTGGATTCGGATCTGGCCCGGGCGAGAGAGATAATTGCTGATGCTCGGCGTGCACTGATTTATAGGCCGACAGACCTTGTAAACAGATCGCTGGACATGATCCGAGCGGATTTGGAAAGGATCGCGCGGGATTATGAGCCGTGCGATGTTGTTGTTGGGGACATTGACGCCGGCACGCCGGATGAGCGTGTTCTTGCGTTTCTTGAATTGTGCGGTGAAATAAATCATAACTGAACTTTTGCAAGAATCTTGTCATAAGATAGAGAGGCAATAAAAATGGAATCGAATTCGAGTGTGTTAGATAGGCCGTTACGCGGGGTGATTCCGCCAATGGTCACGCCGCTTCTGGACCGGGACAGGCTTGATGTGGCCGGTCTGGAACGGCTGATCGAGCATGTTCTTGGCGGTGGTGTGCATGGGCTGTTTATCTTGGGGACAACCGGCGAAGCGCCGAGTCTCAGCTACCGTCTGCGATTTGACCTGATCGAACGTGTCTGCTCACAGGTCAAGGGGCGCGTACCGGTATTGGTTGGAATAACTGACACATCGTTTGTTGAATCGGTGAACATTGCCCGCAAAGCGAGTGACGCTGGTGCGCAGGCTGTGGTGCTGGCGCCGCCATATTACTTTCCTGCGGGTCAGGCGGAGCTGCTGGAGTACCTCAAGCATCTGGTGCCTGAATTGCCGCTGCCACTGTTTCTATACAACATGCCGAGCTACACCAAAGCCGTTTTTGAGTTTGAGACGTTACAGGCCGCGGCCCAAATTAATGGTATCGTAGGCTTGAAGGACAGTTCCGGCGACATGATCTATTTCCACCGGTCGCTGTCTCTGCTGAGGGAGTATAAGGATTTCGCGATTTTGATGGGCCCTGAAGAGCTGCTTGCCGAGGCTGTTATGTTGGGTGGGCATGGCGGTGTGTGTGGAGGGGCAAACCTTGTTCCTGGGCTTTACGTGCAGCTCTATGAGGCGGCGCGCTCAAGGGACTTGGAAGCGACGGGGTCTCTGCATAACCAGGTGATGCAAATCAGTGCCACGATCTATAGTGTGGGACGGTATGAGTCGAGCTATCTGAAGGGCCTGAAGTGTGCGCTTTCGTGTGTGGGTATATGCGGCGATTTTTTGGCTGAGCCGTTTCACCGCTTCCGTCGGGCGGAGCGCAAAGTGGTTCAGCGGTACATAGACGAGCTGGGAATCCCACATAAGAAATAGTAGGGACTTGTATAAGGCGAAAGACCATGCAGGGAAGTCTTGGCGTAATTGATATCGCCATCTTGTTTGCTTATTGCTGCGTGCTGATTTGGATGGGTGTGTACTACAGGCGTAAGTGCCGGACGGCGGAGCAATTTATGGTTGCCGACCGTACGATTCCTGCGTGGGCGGCTGGACTGGCTGTGATGAGCGCATATACGAGCAGCATTTCGTATATTGCCACGCCGGGCAAGGCCTACGATAGTAACTGGCACCCTATTATTTTCTCGCTTTGCATTCCGCCGGTAGCGTGGCTCGTCTGCAAGTACGCCGTGCCCTATTATCGAAAGAAGAGGCTAATCTCCGTCTATGCGTTTCTGGAGGATAGGCTTGGCAATTGGGGACGAGTGTATGCGGCATTGGCCTTTGTGCTCTATATGATTGGGCGCACCGCGGTGATTCTGTACCTGGCGAGCCTGTTGTTAAGTACATTCGTTCCGTGGGACATTGGCGTTGTTATCGTAGTCATCGGCCTTATTACGATCGTATATACGCTGCTCGGTGGGATGGAGGCTGTGATTTGGACGGACGTCATGCAATCGGTGATTATGATTGCCGGTATTGTTTTTTGCGCCGTTATTTTGTCCCTGCGTGTTTTCTCGGGGCCGGAACCCTTAATACAAGCAGCTATTGACAATAATAAGTTTAGCTTTGGCAGCTTGAAATTTACGTTGGCTTCACAAAAGCATCTGCTCGACCGAACGATATGGGTGATGATTATCTACGGTGTTACGGAAAATCTGCGGGCTCTGCTGGCTGACCAGAACTACGTGCAGAAATACTGCTCTGTTTCCACCGAGCGTGAAGCGAAGCGCTCAATCTGGATTGCGATGCTGATATACATACCGCTTACGGCGATTTTTCTGTATATCGGCACGACCCTTTTTGCCTTCTACTCTGCCGGTGACGAATTGGCACAAGCGGGGATCACGAAGGGTGACGAAGTTTTTCCGTACTTTATCGCGACACAGCTTCCGATGGGCCTGAAGGGATTGATCATTGCCGCAATTCTAGCAGCGGCGATGAGCACTGTGGACTCGGCCCTGAATTGCTCGGCGACGGTTCTGCTGCTGGACTTCCATAAGCGGTATTTCAATCCGGGTATTGGTGAGCGGGCCAGCGTTGCATTTCTGCGTTTGGCAACGGTGGTATGGGGCGTGCTTGGGACGGGTGCTGCACTATTGATGATTCGAGCAAAGAGTATTTTGGATATTTGGTGGCAGATTTCGGGCATTTTTGGCGGTGCGCTTTTGGGCTTGTTCATTCTGTCTCTGCTGCGAGTTCGCCTTCGTTTGTGGCAGGGGCTTGTATCGATCGGGGTGAGTCTCGCGGTGATCAGTTGGGGCACTTTTGGGCGCAGCTTGCCTGCCTCGTGGCAGTGGGCGCAGTGTAATCTGGATGCAATTATTATAGGTGCAGTAGGGACCGCAGCGCTGGTCGTAGTCGCATGTCTCTTCGGGCTAACAAACCGGAGCCGAAATGAAACTTGAGAAGAAAGTTTGAAGGGGATTCTATGCCTGATTTTGGACTCAACAAGGACACCAGTACAACCGCAAAGCAGAGAGCTTTTTCCGTGGGGATGGGCCGGACAGCCTTCTCAACGCGGTTGGTGGCTGCAATTATTTTGTTGGCGCCACTTGCAGCCTACGGCAGAACGGTGGTTGAATGGGACTTTAGCAAAGGGACGCACGGCTGGACAGGGAATAACAGGGTCGAGAATATTTCGTCTTCGTCGGAAGGTCTGGCTTTCAGGTCAATAGCAGAAGATCCGTGGATAGAGGGGCCGGCGGTGGATTTGCCGGGTGAGGAGATGACAAGAGTAAAGGTACGCATGAAATCGAATGCGGATCAAGCCGGCCAGCTATTCTATGGACACACGTTTAGCGAGGGACATTCGGTTAGATTTACTGTGCGAGACGATGGACGGTGGCATGACTACGGGCTTGTTATTCGGGAGAAGCTGGGCGCCGGAACACGTTTTCGTCTTGATCCCTGTGCGGGTGCGGGAGAAGTCACGGTTGCTTTCATCAGGATAGAGACGATAAGCAAAATAGCTGCTCCATGGCTGGAGAAGCCACTGAGACCAGACAAGAGCAAAGGCGAGCCAGCATCAGTCAAATCTGGGAACCTGGAACTCGAACATTACAAGGGCAAATGGGGCAACTTCGTTCTCAAAGTGGACGGCTCAGAGATGGCTGCCGGGTATCAGTGCGAATTGATCGGCCTGCTGATTGAAGATGAGCCCGAATGGCTCAATCTTAAGAGCGCGAAGGTTACTTTCAAGAGTCGCCGCGAAGACGTGCAATCTGGATGTCGCGCGGTTATTACGGACAGCAGGGGGGCAGAGTGGCAGGTTCAGAGACTCGTAAAGCGGGGCCCACAGGATGGGACACTCACTATAGAGACGCAAGTCAGAGTGAATCAAGACAGGGACGTCATCCACATACCGTGGCTGACGATTCTCCCTGGTCTTGGCACGTTCGGCGAAAGGAAGTACCAAGGGTTGTTCGCCGGCGTGGAGTACCTTTGTGACGAACCGAGCAGCAGTGAGGCAGACATAACGACGGCGGAACACATTCGGCGTATCCCCGATCCCGTCAAGATAACGTTTCCTCTCATGGCAATTGCGCATGACGGTAATTACATAGGAGTAATCTGGGAGCCATCTGAAATGATGGCGGCCACTTTTGATTCGCCGGACAGGATTTACAACTCGGGGGCGCACGTTATGGCGCTGTCGGCGCCGGGTGTTGGAGAGCTTCGTTTTGAGAATGATTTTTGTGCCCATAGCCCTTTCAGACTCGAAGCTAATGAGCCGTTAAAAGTCATTGTGCTAATAGTCGGTGGCAAGGGAAAGAGCGTTGTCCCGGCGGTTAAACGTTATGTGGACTTGAGAGGGCTGCCTGAGCTGCCGCAATTCGAAGGAGGTTTGGAGTCTGCGGTTACATTGCTTGCTCATGGCTGGCTGGACTCCGAGATAAATCACGATGGCCTTTTTAGACATGCGGTTTGGGGCAGCAGTTTTGGACCGGGGCCTGCGGCAGATGCAGCAATGCACATTGACTGGTTGGCCAATTACACGAAAGACAAACGCCTTTATGCGAGGCTAAACGAGGCAAAGAACCAGGCGTTGGGCAAAATCCCATCGACGCAGCCTTTCTCAAGTAGCGTTTCCCATGCGCATCTGCCGACAGCACCTTTTGTTTTTGGCAGAGTCAGTGAATTTGTGCGTCAAAGACGCAATCATGCAGTGCATTTGCTCAATGACTATGACGAAAATGGTGTGAAGGTCTACAGGCCGGGCAAGACTGACTATTCAAGGACTCACTTTGCGAAACATGCCAACGGTTATGCAGGCCGGGACATGGTCACGATTCTTGAAGGTGCGACTCTGGCAGCAGATAAAGAGCTTATTCATAAGGCACTTGAACTGCTCGACAAACAAACTGCCTTGTACGCTGACACGGTGCCACGCGGAGCACAAACCTGGGAGGTGCCACTGCACACGCCGGATATATTGGCATCGGCTCACATGGTTAAGGCTTATACATTCGGCTACATTATGTCGGCCAAAGAAGAATATCTTGAGCAGGCTCGCTATTGGGCGTGGACGGGTGTTCCGTTTATCTATCTGTATCCGCCGACGCCTGGGGACGTAGGGCTGTATGCGACAATACCGGTGCTGGGGGCGACAAACTGGCGGGCACCGGTCTGGATCGGTCGGCCCGTGCAATGGTGCGGGCTGGTCTACTGTTCAGCTTTGCATCTGTTGAGCGAATATGATCCGAAAGGTCCGTGGGAGAAGATCGCCAAAGGAATTACGATTGCGGGTCTGCAGATGTCGTGGCCTACTACGGATGAGAAGCGTCAGGGATTGTTGCCTGATTTTTGGGATTTGGAAGCGCAGGTTGGGGCGGGACCGGCGATAAATCCGGGGACGGTGCAGGCCCACGTATCCGAAGCCTATGGAAAAGGCAAAATATACGATGTGAAGAAGCTCCAGCATCGCGGCTGGTTCATTCATGCTCCCTGCGTCATAGGAAATATCCAGGAAGATGAGAAGGCCGTGACATTCACAGTAGATGGCTGGTCTGACAAGCCTTACTACGTGCTGCTTTCCGGCATTAAGGAAGAACCGGCCGAAGTAAAAGCACGCAGGATTACCAAAAGGTCCGGTAAAATACGTGCTTTCAGGTCTACTAAGGGCGAATTTCGCAGTGAATATGAGAATCTGGTGATCAGATTAGACGGAAGATCCGAAGTTAAAATCAGATATTAGGTTAGCGTTCTGCTACATATGCTTCGACGAATTGTCATTGCGAGGCCTGCGAGGTCCGCTTATGGCGGATGTGAATCCCCGGCCTTGCGGCGACAGAGATTGCGTCGCTTCGCTCGCAATGACATCCATCAATGGAAGCGTAACAGAACATTGGTGCTCTTGGAAGGTCAGGGATCGCAGAATGAAAGCCAGACGGTGTATCAGTTCAGCCTGTATTCTCAAAATCCTGGCGGTCAATTGGCTATCATACAACCGGACCCGCTTATGGGCTGCTTAACCGCATAAGTGCTGTTGGAGTAACAGAGCAATGTTCATTGAGAAGTTTCTTGCATCTTGCAGTGCACGTTTGACGCGAAGCGCCTTGGCCTTTGGGAAATATTCGCC
>DAOWID010000314.1 GCA_030641115.1 Planctomycetota bacterium
ACTATTCCGGCGCAGTGCGTGCCGTGGCCGTGGTCGTCCGTGGGATCATTGTTGTTATAAACAAAGTTGTAGCCATGTATATCATCGATGTAGCCGTTTTCATCGTCATCAATACCTTCAGTCCCCTCCAGCTCGGCTTCGTTGACCCATACGTTGTTTTTCAAGTCTCTATGATTGTAATCAACCCCCGTATCCACTACGGCAACGATTACCTGCGAACTTCCGGTGCAAACGTCCCAGGCCCCCGGAGCATCTATTTTGTCTAAAGACCATTGAGCAGAATAGCGAGGGTCGTTGGGCGTTGCATTTATGGAGACAATGTAATTCAACTCTGCGTACTCGACGTCGGGGCTGCTCCGGTATGCCTGCACGATTTCTTCAAGCCTTTGTCCGGGTTCAAGGTCGAGCTTGACTCTGTATATCTTGCCAAGCTCAGGAGCCTTTGTCCGCCGCGGCGGACCAGCTCGTTTGAGTCTTCTGAGAATACGCTTTTCTTTTTCCGTGCGAAGCGTGTCGTCTGCTGTTTGAAGCGCTTTTAGCCTCCGGCGTCCCTGTCGAACGTTTTTCAAGAGAGGCTCAATTCTGCTTGCTCTGTACCTTGCGTTCAACTCATCTAAATCCCGTGACAGCGTGAAGCCATTGGCCAACCCTTTGGCCTCGAGTGGCTTTGCGGTGTCGTAGGCAATCGTCTCGCGGAGTTTGACGATTATCTCGTCCGGGACATACTTGGGTCTAACAGAACGAGTCGCGGCTGATGGCGAAGCTGCCGAGACCAATAGAACGACAAGGCTCAGAAGAATTATCCTTCTCATTAACATATTCTATCAGATATTAGAAAAGAAATCAACTGAAAGACATTCGCAATGACCCATAGCCAGACGTCGGCTTTTTCTTGTAATACGCTGCAATCCCACTATACTTGGTCTTCAGAGACTCCTCGGAAATAGAGTCCGAGACGTGAACGGTTCTGACGAGTTCCAGGGTGGGAACCCCACGTGAAACGTGGGGCTAAATATTCAGCCTTCGGTTTTATCGCAGGGTCTGAACCATGAAATCAATATTGACAGACTACTATACGCTGAAAAAGGCAGACAGATGAAAAATACACAAATTACTATGGTGATAATTTTCGGCCTTGCTGGCCTAAGTTTAACAGGCTGTGGGTCGCCCTACCTGCGCGATACGGAAGCATCCATGAAGTCCGGTCAGACTGCCTGGAAAGGACAAGAGGACTTTCATTGGCCTAAAGGAAAACGGGCAGCAATCAGCTTGACTTTTGATGATGCTCGCGTTAGCCAGCTCGACCGTGGCTTGCCTATTCTTGATGCTTACGGCGTCAAGGCAACTTTTTACGTTGTGCCGCACAACGTGCAACAGCGGTTAGCCGACTGGAAGAAAGCTGCGGCCAACAGTCACGAAATCGGCAACCATTCGCTAAAACACCCTTGTACGGGTAATTTCTCGTGGTCTCGCGAAAAGGCGCTGGAGAATTACACGCTCGAACAAATGGGGCACGAGCTTGACGAGGCCAGCGCAGCCATTGAGCACCTGCTTGGTGTTAGGCCGGCCACGTTTGCCTATCCTTGCGGGCAGAAATTCGTTGGCAGGGGCTTAGAGACCAAAAGCTATGTCCCGCTAATCGCTGAACGGTTCGTAGTCGGGCGTGGAGCGTTTGACGAAGTGGCCAATGACCCTGCCTTTTGCGACCTTGCACATGCAACGGGCATAGATTTGGATGGCCTGGATTCTGAGCAGGCCAAGCAATTAGTGGACCAGGCAGTAGTCGAGGGCAGGTGGCTTATCTTCTTCGGCCACGACGTAGGTGAGCCAGGGCGTCAAACCACCGTAGCTACAACTCTCGAAGCCCTTTGCGAATATGCTCAGGACCCTGCGAATGGATTGTGGATCGATACCGTGGCGACAATTGGCAAGTATATTCAGGAACAACGAGCCGGAGCAATTAAGGGGCTCGTACCATGAGACCTTAGAGAGACAACATTTTTTTACGAAAGCACGTATAGCATTAGGGAGAATTACCATGAGGACACCGTCACTGGTTTGGTCTAAGCGAATTTCGATGGCCGTTACAGCCCTCGGTTTTTGTCTCTTTCTTACAGCAGCACGTGCGGAACCTGCGGAAAGTCAAGATGTGCTGCACGCCGGTACCGCGAAGGTTGATATCACGCCGAAAAAGCCTGTCAAGATGGCTGGGTATGCCAGTCGCACAGGGCTATCTAAGAACGTACACGATCCGCTATCTGCGCGAGTCGTAGCATTTGAGAATGATGGTAAACGATTTGTGCTGGTCTCAACCGATCTGATAGGCTTTTATAATGGAACAGCCGAACATTTGCGGAGTGCGATCCTGCACGAATTCAAACTCAAGCCGTCCGAACTTTTCCTCAGCGCCATACATACTCATAGCGGGCCAAGTCTGACCATAGATAAGAAAAAGGGGCACCCAAACAATCTTGAGTATACGGAAAACTTAAAAGCAACGCTGATAAAGGTGATTCATAAAGCATTGGATAACATGAGCCCTGTCCAAATCGGTGTGGGCACGGGATACTGTCCAATCGGCGCAAATCGACGCGAGCTGACAATCAGTGCCAATGGCGCCAGTACGATAAGGCTCGGACGTAATCCCTACGGTCCCACCGACAAGGAAGTCCTGGTAATGAAAGTGGCAAAACCTGACGGCGCCGTCGTTGCAGCGGCATTCGATTATGCGACACACGCCACCTGCTTAGGCGGTAAGAACTATACCATCAGCGGCGATGTCTTAGGACTGGCTGAACAGTTTGTCGAAAAGATTCTCGGCGGAGAGACAATTGCGCCGGCCTTTGCAGGGGCATCGGGCAATATTGACCCGTGGTTTAGAGTGCTTCCCGCGTTCAATACTGAACCGGGCTGGGTCCCGGAGCCTGTGCTGCTGGGAACAATGCTGGGCGAGGAAGTCGTGCATGTTTTCCGTGATATTAAAGAAGTCTCACCTGGTGGAGAAATCGGAACCGCATTTGCCACACTGCGACTTCCAGGTAAGCCGCGAGGTGAAGTTGATAAAAAAGCGAATTACCCCCCTACTGCCCTGAACGTGACAATCGCTCGCGTGGGGGATATTGGCTTTGTAGGCATTGGCTGTGAAGTGCTCACAGAAATTGGCATAGCCATCAAGGCTGCTTCGCCATATAAACACACATTCGTCATCACACACTGTAACGGCGCAGCAGGGTATTTGGCACCCGAACATCTACATATAGAAGGCGGATATGAAATCAGAAGCAGTCGCTTTGCACCCCAAGCAGCGGATATTGTTGTGAAACGGGCCGTGAGAATGCTGCATGAGTTATAAAGTGTGCGGTGCCAGCCAACCGCGATGCTTATGAAAACGACCGGGGCCTATACCGAGTCAATCAGTATAGGCCCCGGACTGATGCAAAATCATCGGCTGACTACTCAGCCTTACATTGACGCTCTATGGCAATGGCCATAGTAGTTCATCAAGCCATGTGTCTGCCAATCCAGCGTAGTCCATGAAGTTGACCTCGTTGTCAAGGTTAAGGTCGGCTTGCAAATCATTGGCGTCTACAAGCCACTCGTTAGCCATTATCTCAAGGTCCGGATAGTCAACCACACAGTTGTCATTGAAATCGGCATCCGGTTTCAGAAGCGAGGGAAGGCATCTGGCTTGATGCAGCCTGATATCGTCGATGTACAACATACCTGCCCCTCCAAACTTCGGAACAGCCCGATCACCGACACCTATATACATCTTCTTGACGCTCTTAAGGTTCACACCGGCACCGCTGACGTCTTTGAGGTCGATATTCCATGGCTGCCAGGTGTCTGACACCGCCGCATTGGGATCCGGGTGGTCAACCACCTTACTCTTGCCCGTACTATCCTCCACAGCCACATATAGCTGCTCAGCAGCATTGCTGGTTATACCTATGTCTCGCGATTGCCACTGGCCCGTAACGCTGCCGGTCGTGGCCACATCGGAGAATTCAGCCGTGCATACAACCGTTGGATCGCCGTTGTGGCTGGTCAATGCTAAGCCTATATAGACGTTGCCGGCCATAGTGATATTCTGCGAATTCCATTCCAGCGGGTGCCAGCCCTCAGCCGCAGGGTCGTTCGAATCGTAGGCATTAAACGCGTTTCCGGCAGCACGCTCAATTTTAATCCAGTGCGGTGCCTCGATGTGCGCAAGCTCTGTGACCGAACTGTCGCTGACAGCGCCTTCGCCTGTGACAAACCTGCCCTGGAATCTGCACCCGTTGCCAGGGGCAATGTACACCGCGGCGAAGGTCGAGTTCGCATCCAGCGTCTCACGAATCATTACGCCAGCCTTGGCCCACGGGTCCGTGTCAGTGACACTGAGGATCTGGGCCTCAATGGTCCCAAGACCAGACAGTTGCTTATAGGCATAGTGGAACTCGTCGGCCGTGCCAAAGATATCTGAGCCGTTGGCCGTCATCGTGTAGATACCTGTCGCGGGATCGTAGCTGAAGCTGCCAACAGATGGTAGATTGCCCCTGAGCCAAAGCGTCAATGCCTTGACAGCGTGTCTGGTCCAGTCCTGTGGGGGACTAAACGCCAGTTCGGTCTCTGAATAAAGGGCTTTGCCGGTCGAACCATCGTTGAGGTACTCAAACGGCATCGACTGATTGCCCTGGTGAACGATAGTCTGCTCAGCATAAGGCTCGGCGAGGTAGCCTATAGTGGAGCCACTGCCGTTACCACCGTAGGGCGCAACACCACACGCCGGATCACCGGAGTGACCCCATCCGTCCGGCCACGTGTAAAATATCCTGTTGCAGTAGTCGTCGTAGGGCTCAAAATCATCGACAACGAGATACTCGGCTACTGTAAATCTCCAAATCATGCCCTTGCTGATAGTCGCATCGGTATTGAACTCGTCGATCCGCCAGTAGTAAATCTGGCCAAATTCGACACCTTCAGGTGGAGTATAGCTGTTAGGATCCCGCCGGCCTCGATATATACCCGTCGTTGTAGTGTCGGCATCAGCTACAGTGTCTTTATCAGTTCCGAGATACACATCGTGCTTAGCCGCCTTATCTCCCGGCGACCAGCTAAGAGGTGTAGCCCCGTCAATGTCCGGCGTCGAGCCTTTCGCCGGTTTCGAGTTCCAGGCAAGTAGTGGATCACCCCGCATGGCCTCCTTAATCTCTTCCTGCGTCAACGCCTTATTGTATACGCGGACATCGTCAACCAAACCGTCCCATCCCGCATTTCCACCTTCGTCTTTAGAGCCCTTGCCAACCATCAACTGTGTATAACCCGTGAGGGTACCGGTCGCAGCCACAGAAGGCTGTGGGGACAGGGTCAACACCGCGTTGAGGTACAACTGCAGTTGACTTCCGCTGCTCCAAACCAATGCCACATGCTGCCACTCCGTGGTCTGGGTGTTACTCGGGCTCTCATCCTCGGGATTTGCATCGGTCGTTGTGATGCCATACTTCATGCAGTTGGTGCCACCGGTGTCCCCGCCGGCCGAGTCATAACGTATATCCCTGTCGTCGCCCCCGCTCGGAGTGTCACAGATCAGGAAACCGCTGTTCGTCCCGGTTACGTTGGACTTGATCCAGAAGCAGAACGTGACCGCATCCAAACCGTTCAGGTAGCTTCCTGCACCGGTGTCGACGATATGATCTCCGTCGCCGCCGAACTCCAGCGCACCACCCACCAACCCGTCGACCCACTGCGGGGGACCTTCAAGCGTGCCATGATTGTCATGGCCGGACCAGTCAACTGCAGTATTGCCGCCACCTTCGTCAAACTTCCACCAGCACAGAAGGTCTGGGTCCGTAATGGGTATATCCGGTACGGTCGTGAAACTCCAGACAGCGCCCGTGTGTGTAATACCGTCGGCATCATTCTCGTCGACCCGCCAATAGTACTTGGTGTCCTTAGCAAGCGTTCCAGGTTCATAAATCGTACCTGGCTGCTTGATTTTGAAGGTACCTCCAGTGCCATCAGCGACAGCGGTTTCATCCGTGCCGAAGTATACATCGTGGGTAATCGCGTTGAAACCTTCGCGCCAGCTAAGGTCTGCCTCGATGAACACATACTTGGCGCCATCAGCGGGACTGGGATTTGAGGCAGTCAAAACGGGGACGCTAAAGCTCCACACATCGCCCGTGTGTATCGTAGTGCCATCAACTTCGACCTCATCGACCCGCCAGTAATAAGTGGCCCCAGGAATAAAACCGGGGATGTGGAAATACATCGCTATGGGTTGTCGGCCCATGTAGTCGGCAGGGCCCAGCGTTGGGTCAGTGCCAAGGTACACATCGTGAAAAGTCGCCGTATCTCCCGCTGTCCACTGAAGCAGTGGTAGGACCACGTTTTCAGCACCATCAAGTGGATCGGGGTCATAGGCTTTGAGCTTTGGTGGAATCATCGCCTTTATCTGATCGGCCGATAGCGCATAATCGTAAACACGGACGTCGTCAATCAGGCCACTGAAGAGTTTCTTCATACTACTGTCTCTGTGGTCTGTTATGGCTCCTATATAGGCATCGTGCTGGGATGTGCCGGAAAGGTCATACGTGATAGATACGGTATTGGTTGTGTCTTCCTCGCCATCGATATACACACGCAACGTAGTTCCATCTCTGACCCCGGCAACAAGATGCCAGACATCATCGTTGACTGCGGTGCTACCTGTTGCTTGTACCTTGGTGCTATCATCATCGGTAGTCAGTGTCACAATACCCTCCGTTATTTCGCTGACAGCCAGCGTATACCGGTGTCCGCCGCCCCAGTCTCCTCCGTTGGCAAAGATAGTGCCTTTGTCTTCATCTTCTGTGCCGGTCATTGTTGTTTTTATCCACGCAGACACCGTCCAGTTACCTGTCCCGAAATTGAGCGAGTCGTCATTCCCGCAGTTCACATATTCGCTACCATAGAACTCCAGACACCAGCCTGTGTCATCAAAGCCGGGACTCGTCCACCCGGCACCAGTGATCGTCCCATCATTACCGTTGCCGGTGCCATCGACGGCATTGTCGCCGGAGCCTTCGTCGAGCTTCCACCATGCCACATCGGGGTCGGGAGCGTCAGCATTAGTTGTGCTCGCAGCCGCAAGAGGCAACACAAGAACGAAACAAACTAAATAAATCAGTTGTCTACACATAGTAGTCCTCCCTAATAAAAAGAGACTTAGAAAACCACCTTGCTTTGGCCACATACCAAAACATCTTTTGTGTTTCACCGGCATCCTGAGACCAGCCGCTTTGCCCGTCTCAGACAACTTCCCCTCCTTTGAATTCTCTATTTATTCAACACAAAGTTTTTGGACTTGGCTCTGCCTCCTTCCTACCGAAACCGTGGAGTTTGCCACCTAATCAAGCCAAAATGCACAAACCATCACACCTACATTTATACCAAATCAGCCGCCTTCATTTCAAGGAAAATCTGTGGATACGCTCGGAAAAGGTAACCGTTCACGGGGCAAATATGCCATTTTATGTCATTGCGAGGCCTTTTTCAAAGGCCGTGGCAATCTAAATCGTTACATTTTAGATTGCTTCGTCGCAAAACTCCTCGCAATGACCCCAAGAACGCAACTTACACGCCGTGAACGGTTACCGGAAAAGATCTCGC
>DAOWID010000134.1 GCA_030641115.1 Planctomycetota bacterium
ATAGAACGACCATTGTCGAGTCAGCATACGGAGTTGCTCCACCGCCGATTCGCCTGTTTCTGAGCCGAAACCAAAGATACTTGTTTTTGCAGTTGAGCGTACAGGCGTGTTTTGGTACAATACTGAGCGTACATTAAGGCCTGAATGATTGCGAAAGGATATGAACAATGGAGAACAGACAAGTAACACGACGCCAGTTTATGCGTGATGGTGCGATGGTTGCAGCAGGCATGGCCGTGGGTCTCGGCGCCGCGGCCAGTGAGGGCAACGCGGTCGATACAGCCAAAATCCTCAATTACAACCCAAGAATGGAATACCGCCGGCTGGGTAAGACCAATTTCACGGTCTCGGCCATCGGCCTTGGCGGACACTCGCGGAGCAACGACAAGGAACGGCGCGAGGTCGTCAGTCGATGCCTCGATATCGGCATCAATTTTATCGACAGTACCGGTGGAGGTGAGCTGCACAGAGACATCAGGGCACTCGGCAACCGACGGGACAAGGTGTACCTCGCCCTTTCCGATACGGGTCGTGAGCCGCGCAACCCGGACTACCGCACCGCCAAGAAGCTTTCAGAAGTCTTAGATGCAGCCTTGCGGAGGGCGAAACTGGAGTACACGGATTTGTGGCGTATCACGGTTTATGAGCCGGGGGGCAGGCATACGTTCAACACATCCTGCGCAGTGATCGAGGCACTCGCCAAGGCCAAGAAAGAGGGTAAGGCCCGGTCCATCGGAATTTCTTCGCACGACCGCCGATGGTTCAAGTTCATGATCGAGTACTTTGATGAGCTTGAAGTTGTCCTGTTCCCTTTCACGACGATGAGCAAGGTCGCACCAAAAGATAGTCTCTTTGCAGCGCTCAAAAAGTGTGATGTGGGTGCTTTCGGCATTAAGCCTTTTGCCGCGGGCTCGCTGTTCAGGGGCGACCGAGAGGAAGACTACAAGCGTGCCCGTCTGGCTATCCGCTACATTCTTCACAGCAATACCGTGATCCCGATTCCGGGCCTGAATAGTGTTAGCGAGGTTGACAACGTGGCCAAGGCTATGGGCGAGCGTCGCCAACTCGATCTGCAAGAAAAGGCCGAGCTTGAAAACGCTGCCGGCCAAGCATGGGCCAAGCTGCCGGCAGATTATCAATGGCTGAAGAGCTGGGAATACGTGTAGAAGGTCTCCAGGCGAGAACGATGGGAGAGAACAAGCCGCCAGGGGTGGGAGAAGTTCTTCAATAACATGCTTTTTGACTGTGTAAATGGGAAATGTCAGGTTAGACGTCTCAGAAGGGAAGACATCCATGAATCGCATTCAAAGAACTCTTGCCACGATTGCCGTCATGTTGGCAGTCATTATTAGCGGTTGTTCAAGTGATAGAGGAGCCGGTGAGAAGCAAAACTCAGACAGGTCCACGACAACTCAGGGCGAACACGATCGCGATGGCGATGAAGACGGTAGAGAGGGCCGCGGTGAACACGGTAGAGAAGGTCGCGGCGAACACGGTGGAGAAGGTCGCGGTGAACACGGTGGAGAGGGAGATGCCCGTCGTGGCGAGGAAGGCGAAGAATCAGGAACTGAGCTTGCCCTGAACGAGAGCTACGATGAGGTCCGAAACGGTGCCCGACTGATCTTGGCCTACGACGCGCAAAGCAATTCCTTCAACGGCACGGTGGAGAACACCACGGACAAAACCTTGAAACGAGTTCGAGTTGAAGTTCACTTGTCAAACGGAAAAGAACTCGGCCCAACAACTCCGGCTGACCTCGCTCCCGGTGAAAAACGAGACGTCAAACTAAAGGCAACAAACAAGGACTTTAACGGGTGGACCGCCCATCCTGAAGTCGGAATCGGCGAACATGGTAGCGGTGAAGGACGCGGTGAGCATGATCGAGAAGGCCGAGGCGAACACAAATAGAAACACAAAGAAGGGCTTTCCGATCGGCGAGCGTCTAACATCATGAGTCGCGGTGATCTGAAGCGGTTTCCCACAAGGGCCCCTGCCGGCTTCAGTATCCTCCTTCAAGCAAGGGCTTTTCTTTTGACCACGGACAGGCAGTCCTTGATCCGCCGGGGAGAGGCAAGGCCTCCTTAAGCTCGGTCATGTAGGCCGCCCCGGCTTCTATTTAGTCGACGATTCTGCTCCCCCTAGTCGTCGGCCTTGGTCTTGGCGCTGACTTTCTTCTTGATGGCGCTCATCTTGGCTCTGGCTTCTTCTTCGGTCATCTTGCCCGCCTTCACAGCCGCCCTGAGCCGCATGCCAATTGCCTTGTAGTCGATGTCTTTCTTGTCTTTAGCGTCGGCCGCTTTCTTGATCTCCCTCCACTTGGCTTCCGCCTCTTCTTCGGTCAGCTTGCCTGCCCTCACCGCCGCCTTGATCCTCTTGGCAATTGCGTCGTAATCAAGTTCCTTGTCCGGGTCTTCCGCCTGCCTTCGGCGGCCAAGGCTCTTCTTGTAGGCCTCGATCCTGGCGGCGGCTTGCTCGCGGGTCATCTTGCCTTCTCTGACTGCCGCTTTGATACGCCGTACAAAGCCTTCATACTCGGCGCGCGCGTCCCCACGAGCGGTGCGCTGACGCCCACCCTGCTCGGCCATCATCTTGCGCATCTCGATCAGACGGCGTTCGACATCTTCGGGCTTTGCCTTTCCATCCTCGACCATCTTCCGCATCTTTGCCTCGGCACGCTTATACTCCTCGACGGTAATGCTCCTCTCGCCGCGTTCGCCCTGCTCGGCGGCCATCTCCATACGCCGCCGAAAACCTTCGAGCTTTTCGCCGGCCTCTTCACGGGTCATCTTGCCCGCTTCGACAGCCGCTTTGATACGCCGTTCAAAGCCCTCATACCGGGCGCGCCCGTCCACACGAGCAGTGCGCTGACGCTCAGCACCACGCTGGCGGCTCGCGGCGGCCATTCTTTCCTTGATCGCTTTCTCGGCGCCTTCGTACCTCTTGGCTGCGTCTTCTTTACTGATCCTGCCGGCCTCGACAAGTTCACCGAGTTCCTTCTTTACCTTCATCAGATAGGCCTTCGCTCTTTCCGAGTTTTGGTCCTTCTCGGGGGCGCTTGCTTTCCGCAACGCACCCAGCATGGCCCTGGCTTGTTCACCGGTGAGTTCTCCGGCCGCGACCGCTGCCTTGAGCCGCCTGCCGACTGCTTCGTAGTCCTGGGCGGAGGCGATGCCAAGGGGAAGCACGACCATCGCGCACAGCAGGACACACGCCTGCAGCCAACGTGAGTTTGATCTTTTCGGGGTTTCTGATACGATCATCTTAAATCTCCTTTCAAGGAATCCGCCGCTGTTGATTTCACTTGCCATTGCCGGTGGGCGGAGAGCCGAACAGGCAAGAGACTCGACTGCCATCAGGATCGAATTTGCATAAGATTGCGGCCAACCATGGTTTTGCACGATTCGACATGGTTCCGATGTTGGACAACAGCGAAGAAAGTTGAGCCGTTTCGGCAATCGCAGGTTGTACATCAACGTCGAACTCACGAATGATTGGGAGCTGCGTTCCTGTTAGCGAATTGTCATTTGTGGCAACCACATTGTCTGGCTGCACTGAAAACATGCTGACGGGAATCGTCACGACCGGCGGCGTCAGTAACTTCACGAAAACAAGCAGCCAAAGCAAGTGGGCGAGGTGAGGACGCCGGGCTTTTGCCCCCACGACCATCGCCACGATTGCCAGGGCAAGTGCAAAACAGGCATTGCTTAGCCCCATCTGAAAAAGCAAATCAATCATGCTTGTTTTCCTTTGCCTTTCTCCTGCCCGTCAAGGATGGCTCGGATCTGGTTAATCTCGTGGCGGGAGATCTTCTTCTCCTTGACGAGATGGGTAATCAGCGGTGCGAACGAACCTGCCGTCAGCTTAGTGGCGAGTAATTCCAATTGCCTGCCCGCATAGGTTTGGCGAGAGATCGCAGCCGAGAACAAATGGACGAACAAACTGCGGTCACGCTCGACATATCCCTTATCTTCCAGACGTTGCAAAAGTCTCTGGACAGTTCCGTGCTGCGCTTTGGTCGTGTCAGGATAGAGTTGCTCGCGTATTTGGCGAGCGGTCAAGCGACCGTTCTGCCAAAGCAGATTCATGACCGCCAATTCTGCGTTGGCCAATGGTGCTTGTTTCACTTTGGTAATCCTCAATGCTCAAATCGAATTACGATAACTTGTCGTAATTCTACGATGTGCTGTCGTAGACGTCAATGATAAATCTGGAATTTTTATTGATTATTTTTCAAAAGGAATATATATCCTTATAGGGCAAACAGTTATGATGAGATAATATTTTCACCCCACGAGACGATCTTGACGCCCCACAAAATCCTTTAACTCTTTTCTTGTGGTCTGTTGGATTTGTGCCGCTCACGCGGCCAACTTGCCCTGCGTTTCCAGCTCGTCCGCGACGCATAGCTGTTCGAGTGACGTCTGACCGATCCAATGTAGATAGTAATAACTTTCGCAAGAAATCAAGAACGAGATGACAACCAGGAAGGGCTGCCCTTATTGGCTTATCGCAGAGATCGTCTTCAGCGCACACCGTATGCATAAAGAAAGTCGCCGTGACGGATGTACAGCCTGCCGCTGCAAGCCACGGGATGGGCCCAACTGTTGCCTTTTCCACCTTCGGGAATCTTGAATGAGCTGACCAGCTCATGGCTGGCTGGGGTTGGTCGGACAAGTCCCATGACGCTATTCTCGCTTAGTGTGTACAGCATTCCATCAGCGTACGTGATGGTCACCAGTCCAGGCCTTGCCGTTTTTCACTTGCCACAAAACCTTGCCATTCAAGTTTACCGCAGGTTCTGAACCATAAAATCAATATTGACAGACTACTACGCTTATTCCTCAACCTCCGCAACAGAAGGTTCTTCTCTTTTTGCCATTACTGAGCTAATTTGCGAGCTAATCTGGGAGAGTTGAACCCTTAACTGTTCAAGGACCGCTGTCGTAGCCTTGCGCATCACCTGAATCTCATTCTGCACATCTCCAATTTGCTCCGGCCGCGTAGTCTGTTTCTGCTCAATAGCACTTACGTCAGTAGAACTTTGCCCAGTACGAGCCTGCACCTGCGCAATTTGCTCCTGCAATTTAGCCTGGCTCCGCTCGATAGCATCAATAGAGTTAGCCATTGTCCGGATGTCACTTTGGATTCCTTCTTCAAATTTGAGCTGCTTCTGGCCGATTAGCTCAATGATGCTGGCCAGGTCGCGCGTGTTGTTCTGAAAGCTTTCCTGCAATGTCAATAGATTCTCTTCGAGGGCACCTGCGGTAGCTAATGTCCGGATGCTGCCCTGCAGACGTTCAATCTCGCTCTGAAATCTGCGCTGGTTCTGATCAACTGCAGCGATGTTGGTGACCAGTTGGTTACCATTGTTTTGCACGATCTGGCGCAACGTCATCTGCTCTTGCTCAAGCGTGGCTATGTTGCCAGCCAACTGTTGGCTGTTTTCTTGCACCGTCTCTTGCAACTCGATCTGCCCTTGCTTGAGAGCAATTATGTTAGTAGAACTCTGCCCAGTACGAGCTTGGACATCCGCAATTTGCTCCTGCAATTTAACTTGACTCCGCTCGATAGCACCGATAGAATTAGCCATCATCTGGATGTTACCTTGGATTGTTTCTTCAAATTTGAGTTGCTTCTGGCCGATTAGCTCAATGATGCCGGCCAGGTCGCGCGTGTTGTTCAGAAGGCTTTCCTGCAATGTCAATAGATGCTCTTCGAGGGCACCCGCGGTAGCTAATGTCCGGATGCTGCCCTGCAGACGTTCAATCTCGCTCTGAAATCTACGCTGGTTCTGATCAACTATAGCGATGTTGGTGACCAGCTGGTTACCATTGTTTTGCACGATCTGTCGCAACCTCATCTGCTTTTGCTCAAGCGTGGCTATGTTGCCAGCCAAGTCTTGGCTGTGTTCCTGCACCGTCTCCTGCAATTTGATCTGCTGTTGCTTGAGAACAGTTATGTTAGTAGAACTCTGCCGAGTACAAGCTTGCACATCTTGAACCGCCGCATTCAATTTACTCTGGTTCTCTTCGATGCGTGCTACATCGTCAGCCATTTGCCGAGCATTGGTCTGGACCATTCTCAGCAATGCGAGCTGATTGCTTTCGACCCTGGCCATTTGCTTACGTTGCTTACCATATCCGGCTAAAGCAAGACCGATAGCGATTATTAGTAAAGTACCAAGACCGATCGCGGTTATTAGTACAAGTGAAGCAGTTCTTGCGACCAGTTGTTTTGTGTCAAGTTCGTTTTTCTTTTGCATTTTTTGTTTTCTTTTCCCCTCTAAACAGATATGGATCTTATCAGTTTTGGTGTCTTAGAGAAATACAAAGAACTTTTTTTCGGCTCCTCCCTGATAACATGACTAACAAGATTATATGCAATTAAGAGAAATAATTCAAGCAAAAAGTGAGACTGTAGCAAGATTACAGAGCATATTGCCTGGAGGCCAATTACCATTTGCAGCGAGATCGCGGCAAAACCAGGATTTAGCGCTTGAATCTACCAAAAGGGTAGATCAAGAGTTGCGATTGGCGCATTAGGTCTTGTGTAAGTCATTGTAAGCACATGTGTTAAGTTTCATTTACTCTGTAAAGCTACTACAGTCTCCAAAAAGTCCACTAAATTAGGAGTTTCTTCGCAGGATTATGCCCACTTGGTGGATTCTGGGTGGATACAGTGCTTTTGTCTTGCCACCGGCCCACCTGCGAAGAGTTCGAAGTCATGAAATGAACGTGTCGCCAAAGAAGATGTTGCATTCACCATGCAGATTTGGTATGTCATTAGGCATATTGGAGAAACACTATCAATGCAAAACCGAAAGCAGTCCATGGAAAAGCCGAGGAGAACAATAAGCCGGCGTGCTTTTATGACAGGTGCAGCAAAGGCTTCTGCCGCCTTTGCTTTTGCTCCACAATACACGCTGGCAGGTCCAGCCAGCAACCCCGGCCCAGGACATAATCGTGGGTTGCGAACCGCTGACCGGCGCCCAAATGTAGTGTTTATCCTTACGGATGACCAGCGGTGGGACCTGCTTGGTTGTGAGGGACATCCTTTCCTGACAACGCCGAATCTCGACCGCTTGGCTGCTGAAGGTGCGCGGTTCGCCAATATGTTCGTAACGACCTCGTTGTGCTCGCCGAGCCGGGCATCGTTTCTGTCGGGCTTATACGCCCACTCGCACGGGGTCCTGAACAACTTCACCGACTATCCGGGTGATCTGTCGAGTTTTCCTCGCGCTCTCCAAGCCGCCAGCTATGAAACTGCCTACATTGGAAAATGGCACATGGGTGAGCAAAGCGATGAGAAACGGCCGGGCTTTGATTATTGGGCAAGTCACAAGGGCCAGGGGAAATACTACGACACAGAGTTCAATATAAACGGTCGACGCGTTATCAAGAAGGGGTACTATACGCATCGGGTTACTGATATGGCAGTTGATTGGCTGCAACAAGAGCACGACAGGCCGTTCCTGCTCATTTTGGGCCATAAGGCGTCGCATACGCCGTTCACACCGGAAGCGAAATATCGCCATATCTACGATGACATCAAGATAGAATATCCCAAGACGGCATTCTCGCTACAGAGTAAGCCGGAATGGGTCAAGCAGCGCATTGACACCTGGCATGGAATCTACGGACCGCTTTATGGATTCCGCAAGAAGTTTCCTGACAGAAGTCCCGAAAGCGTCAGGCATTTCGCTGAGTTTGTCCGGGCCTATACTGCGGCCATAAAATCAGTTGATGACAGCGTTGGCCGCATCTATGAGACACTCAAGCGTACCGGCCAGCTCGACAACACGTTGCTCATCTTCGCCGGTGACAATGGTATGTTCCTCGGCGAGCATGGGATGACCGATAAGCGCACGATGCATGAGCCAAGCATTCGCGTGCCGCTTCTGGTTCGCTTCGGAAAACATATCAGGCCCGGAACGGTGATCCATCAGATGGTTCTGAACATCGATGTAGCGCCGAGCATCCTTGACATTTGCTCTGCGCCGGCTCTTGATAATATCCATGGCATGTCCTTCGCGCCGCTCCTGAAAGGCAGAACCAGTGGATGGCGCAGATCGTGGTACTACGAATACAACTATGAGCGGCAGTTTCCGTACACGCCGAACGTCCGTGGCGTGCGGACCGATGAGTGGAAGTACGTGCGCTACCCACACGGCGATGGTGGACCTGACCGGCACAAGGCCGAACTCTATAACCTCAGGACAGACCCTGGTGAGACGCGGAACCTTATTGACGAGCCTGCCTACGCAACCAGGGTGACCGAATTGAGAACTGAACTTAAACGGCTTATGAAAGAAACGGGTGCGCTGCCGGATAAGATGCCGATTGACGAGGGCGTCAAATCGGAGCTGCCTGAAGAGTCGATCCGCTGATTCTTGACTTGCCATTACGGCAACCATGCCCAATCCGCCTGCCGGTCCGCCGCGGCGGAAGGCTGCCGCACGGTATTTGACAATCTCAAACTGACCGATTCTCATTGTCATTCTCGCACCTGCCTTCGCAGGTGTAAACTTGTCCCCGCGAAAGCGGGGAGCGGGAATCCAGTAATGTGGCGGTGGTAATAGATTCCTGCTTGCGCAGGAATGACAAATAGCGTCATGTTCCTACCACGGTGGTATTTACGTCAATGCCAGCTTAGAATTGGTCAGTTTGAGTAATACAACTGTTGTCCGATGAGCTTCTTACAAAAGCGCAATTATTTTTTCGGGGGGGTACTGGTGCTGTGTCAACTGCGATTTTGTGGGTCAAAACCTGCGGTAAAACCACAGGCTAAATAAAGATTGCTTTCCGCCCCACCTCGCCTACGGGGGGCTTTCAGCGGAGGATCTTCGACACAGGCGGAAAGCAATCTCTACCGTTCGAAGGCCAGAGATTGCCACGGCCTTTCAGACCTCGCAATGACAGCTCATCGAATCATAAGTAACGGAGTACTGGTTGTGTGTTCCGTGCTCACGGACAAAGCCGGCTTCGCTTCGTTTAGTCAACATAGATCACCGTATCTTGACCAACGGTGGTAACTGTCCGGCGAGTCCGACTTGGTCGTTGTTGACAATCATCACACCGTCAATGCCCTCAATGGCGGCAATGCGTTCCAGGGCCGGGTCCACATCCTCAGCGGTCCGGACAAGGTTCGCAGTCTGGGTTGCGGCTGCGTCTGCCAGCGCGGCATCCGCCGCAACGACCGTGGCAAGATCGCACTCGCCCAGACTCTTTGAGTGGCCCATCTTTCCCGACGAAGAGCATATTGAGATTGGGGTGTCATGCGGCTGCAGCGAAAATGCAAGCCGATTGGTTAGTTTGGCCCTACCTGTGTCGAGACCAATGGTCACCTGTTCGGCGGCTCGAAGATAGATGTCCCCTCCATTTTCCACAATGGCCTCCCGGGCTCCAGCCTCCAGGCCTGCCTCGCCTGCGCACTGAGCCATGGCGCCTGCGACGGCAGCCATGGGGCCGACGCCCACGAACTGGGCAGCGCGGGCCATGCGTTGTGCGACTTCAGGTGCGTTGGTGCATAATTCAAGCGGTTCGAGGGAATGTCGAAAATCGGGATGGCGGTCGATATAATCCTCTAAGATCCGTCGCTGCCGCATAATTTCCGCGGTGACGGCATCAAACCGATCGCAACAAATGCGGAATACCGCCTCTCGATGGGTGAAGGTTCGGTAGATTCGTTTCTGAGTCATGGACGTGCACCAAACGACAGCGGAAAAGCTCCTCAAAACGTGGACGCACATGCGTCGAAAGGACAGACGCGAATGCACGCCAGACACTCGATACAGTCTGCCTCGTTGTAGGCCACCTCTCGCGTTGCCGTGTCGGCGATGTATATGGCCTTGGTGGGACAGTGCGTAATGCAGTGGCCGCAGTGCGTACAGCGATCCTTGTCCCATGTCACTCCTTTGCCGGTGTAGTTGATAGTGACGTTGAAGGTCTTCACAAAATCCATGCCTTGCTGGATATCCTCTTCAGTGCCCGTGACATCCAGCACCAGATAGCCTTCCTCTTCCGGCGTGACCTTCGCACGATACACATTAACCACGAGATTGTAGTCTTTGACCAAATGGTAGATTATCGGCTTCTCACACTCGCATCGCGGAAAAAACAGCATCAATTTTTTGGTTACGGTTTCGCTCATAACGGTTTCTCCCTTGCCACGAGTGGCTTCATCTTCGTATCCTTTGGAAGCAGCGCAATAGGCTCAGCAAGCCGAAAGTCCCCACGCCTGATCTCGTCAGCTAATAGATGAGCTATCTCCAAGGCCTTAAAATAGGAGGAGAGCGAGCCGA
>DAOWID010000269.1 GCA_030641115.1 Planctomycetota bacterium
CACGACCGCAATCTCCCTCCCACCCTCTTTCGAGGGAGAGAGATTGCTTGTTCTGAAAACAAAAAGCTTCGCCTCTGCTGCCGGGTCGATCAAACGCCACGCCAAATAAAAAACGATTTGGCATGTTGTTTGAAGCGCCCCTCGGTTTGCTGACATCAAATCATCCATACACTATCAAAAACAGTGAATCTACCAGAAACGCGCTTTGCCGTCAACAAGGTCTTTAGACTTGACCAGAAAGGCCAATTCTGTTAGGGTGCTTGGGCCATAATGAGCTGCGAATAGCGTATAGGCTATGGATTCCTGCCTTCGCAGGAATGACCATACCGGATGGCATACGCTATATGTAAGGAAATTTGTCGAATGAAGGCCTTTAGGCGAGTGTTCAAATATGTCTGGCCGCAATGGCCGCGAGTCATTGTTGTCCTTATCAGCGCAATGGTCGTCGCTTCCATGTTATCGCTGAGCTTTATGACGGTCATACCGCTGCTGAAAGTGATGATGGGGGAGGAAGGTCTGCACGGATGGGTAGATAGGAAAATCAGCGCACATCGGTACGGCGTGACATTTCGTGTGCCCGACAAAATTGCTCATTATCTGGAGGTTACAGATGTTAAGCGGGGCAGCGTGGCAGAAAAAGCCGGATTGGGAAAACACCACAGAATCATTGGCATCAGTGATGGCAGCAACGACTTCTTAGTGAAAGATGATGGCGACAAAGTCCCTTCTACTAAATTACTTGAGGTGCTTGCAGCCGCACCCGGGAAGAACGCTGTTACTGTTCAAATAGTACCGGTCAGCAACGAAGATGGTGCCGACACCGAACTGACACTTAGCCCAGAGCCAAAGCCCTTTTACGTGAATCGTTTACAAAGGTTGATGAGTTTGTTGCCCAGAGAGCAAACAGGGAAAAACAAAAGAAGGGCGATAATCTTTATCATCGTAGCGATGGCGGTGGTTACTGTCATTAGGTGTTCGGCAAAGTTTTTTCAGGAATACACGGCCCAAAAAGTGGTTCAGACAGGGGTAAATCATTTGAGGGAGGATGCGTTCGGGCACGCTATGGATTTGCCGATTGGATTCTTTGCGAATGAGCGGCCAAGCGACACTGTCAGCAGAATTGTCCGCGATACCACCGTTGTGGGCAGGGCGATCAGAACAATGCTCGGAAAAGCGTTGCGAGAGCCGCTAAATGCTCTTTTTCTGGTGGCAGGGGCAATGTGGCTGAACTGGCAATTGGCGCTGATCTTCTTGTGTGGTGCACCATTTGTGCTGTGGTTGGTGGTTGTATTCGGCAAGAAGATGAAGCGGGCCACAAAGAAGTCATTGATGGCTGCGTCACAAATGCTTGGAAAGCTCCAGGAAACGATGGCAGCGCTTAAGGTTGTCAAGGTTTACAATCGCCACGAGTATGAACGAGAGAATTTTAAGCGGATTAATAGCAGATTACTGAGGCAATTGCTGAAGATATCGAAAGTCGATGCGGCTACCATGCCGACAATGGAAGTGTTCGGAATGATAGCAGGCTCGGCTGCGTTGATAGTGGGGGCACACTGGGTCACCCGAGGCCAGATGGACGGCAGTGAATTCTTGGGCCTGCTGATTCTGCTGGGTGCTGCCGCTGACTCGGTGCGTAAGACCAGTGACATCTGGAACAGGGTACAAGAGGCAAATGCCGCCTCGGAAAGGGTGTTTTCCGTTATAGACACACCAGTTGAGTTTGAGGTGCCCGGAGCGGTTGAGCTGCCGCCGTTGAAAAACAGAGTCGAGTTCAGAGACGTTGTTTTCACTTATCCGGGCAGCAGCAGCCCCGTATTAAAGGGGATCAATCTGACAGTAAGTGCCGGGCATAATGTTGCTATCGTGGGGCCGAACGGCTCAGGCAAAACGACTCTTGCAAATCTGATGCCGAGGTTTTATGACCCGGATTCAGGCCAGGTCCTGATAGACGGAAAGGACATCCGCGATGCGACCCTGCGCAGCTTGCGAAGCCAGATGGGGATGGTGACACAAGATGTAGTGACATTCAATGATACTATTGCAGCCAATATAGCGTATGGCAAGCCTGGAGCCACAAGGCAAGAAATAATTGCTGCGGCGAAGCGTTCGTTTGCGCACGAATTTATTTCGCCCCTGCCTGATGGCTATGATAGTGAGATCGGCGAGCAAGGTGCCGGCCTTAGCGGCGGCCAGTTGCAGAGAATTATCATAGCAAGAGCGATCTTGAACGACCCCGCAATCCTGATTTTCGATGAGGCAATGAGCCAGGTTGATGCCGACAGCGAAGCAAAAATCCATAAGGCAATCGAAGAAATCATGCAGGACAGAACCAGCTTCATAATCGCGCACAGGTTCAGTACCGTCATTACTGCCGATGTGATAGTGGTAATGGATGACGGGCAGATTATCGCTCAAGGTCAGCACGAGGAGCTGATACGGACCTGCCCCTTATACCAAAGCCTGTACGAAACACAACTGGTAAAGGCATAATATTGAATCGGCAATGGTGACATAAGGCGCGACCGACGGAATAGGCTGTCGTTGGCTGGATTTACCCACTTTGTGTAGAATTTTTTGGACCGTCACACCCAAATTTGTACTTTCTGTGCAGTAAATTGCGCATCTTGCCGATTTAATGATGTGACGTAAAAGGCGTGCAAAAAAGGATTTTCCTTTTGCCTCGTTACTCTGTACCGCCGGTATCCTGGGACCGAGACTATGACCGAGCTTTTGCGACAAAAAAAAGCACACGAACTCTTCAAGAGGTACGACGGCAATCCGATATTGACGCCAGACGATTGGCCTTATCCGGCGAATGCAGTCTTCAATCCCGCGGCGGTTAAGCTAAATTCAGAGACACTGCTGCTGATTCGTGTCGAGGATATGCGCGGCTTCTCACATTTGACCGTCGCACGAAGCTCCGATGGTTTCACAAATTGGGAAATTGACCCTGCACCGACTCTTGAGGCCAACCAGAGTTCTCGCGAGGAAAAGTACGGCCTGGAAGACCCTCGCATTGTGTGGCTCGAGGAGCAAAAGCAATTCGGCATTACGTATGTTTCGTTCAGTGAAGGCGGCCCGGTAATTTCGCTGGCGATTACCAAGAACTTCAAGACGTTTGCCCGCCTGGGTGGCCTTTTGCCGCCGGAGGATAAAGATGCGTGCCTGTTTCCCCGCAGATTCAAGGGACGCTTTGCTTTGATTCATCGCCCTATAGTCCGAGGTGAGGCACATATCTGGCTGAGCTTCTCACCGGACCTGAAACACTGGGGCGACCACAGGTCACTGATTAGAACAAGGCCGGCCTATTGGGACTGCCACAGAGTAGGACTGGCCTGTCAGCCTATAGAGACGTCCCAGGGCTGGGTGATATTCTACCATGGCGTGCGGGACACCTCAGCAGGGGCAATATACCGTCTCGGACTGGCCCTGCTTGAACTCGAAGAGCCGTGGAAGGTCTTGCGCCGAAGCGATGAATGGGTCTTGGGGCCGCGAGCACTTTACGAACGCGTCGGTGACGTTGATGACGTCATATTTCCCAGCGGTGCCGTTGTCCACAAAGAAACCGATCAGCTCAATCTATATTACGGTGCCGCTGACTGCACTGTTGCCGTGGCAACAGCTAATCTAAGTGACATCCTTGACTACATCATGTCCTGTCCGACCGCAGAGCAATGAACTGCCGGGGTGTGATCTCGTATTGGGTATATCGCATCACGCAATACGCACGACGAGTTCATGGACAACAACAATTCGCTCATTGTGTCGGAAATTGCGCTTGCTGCGCATGGTCAATCGCAAACTTGGCGCGGACCCTCTCAAGCAATTGTGCCTTTTTCTGAATTCTCCAGACCAGGACAGTGATGGGTTGCCTCTCGTTGTCCTTGAAGGTTATTATTATCCTTCCGAAGCCCATAAGCCGTTCGAGGAAATCGGTTGTGTCCAAACGGCTGTTATAGTCTTCTCTGCCTATCTGCTCTCCTGTCTCTGTTGGTCCTTCCTGCAGGTTCATGTAGTTGGGTGTGATCGTCACATAATAGAACAGACCCTTGAGCCACGAAATGAAGATTGTGAGCAGGCCTATTATGCCTACAAATAGATAACCGGTAGCACTGATGGATAGGGCAACGTGCCTGAATAGTCTCAGGAAATCCACGACCCAGTTCAGCAGGTGCAGCCATAAAAGGAAAAATCCCACACTCACCAGGCCTATGAGCAGGACCTTGATGCTGATGTTGTATTCTTCCACAAGGAAGTTCACAAAGAATATGGCAAACCAGATGCCGCCTATGATTTCAGGATTGACCGAGCCAAAAATCCACCACTCTGCCTCTACCAAGAACATCAGGACTGCTGCCAAAAACGATGCAGCGATGGTTGGCACATAGAGTATCTTTGGGGTCCAGTCGAAGACGACCAGCCAGTCATTGATATCGGGGTCTAATCTGATTGTCTTCTGCATCCTCAGCCTTGTCCTGAGTGTCTTTCTGAGGATAAGCCATGCCACAACGCTGGCGACAGCGATGCCTATGACAACGTATAGAGCCACCATTTTATTTGATGTCCACGCAATCTTATCCATCTTTGGAATAAAAAGAACGGCGAGAAGCACCAAAACGACTGCCGCCGCTGACAGAGACAACGTCCAAAATAGGATTCTTTTTTTCCAATTTATGTCTTTGGAATCTTCCTGCCCTTCAACGATTTTATTCTCGTTAACCTCTTGCTCTTCCATGGTATATTTCCTTTCACAGCTTCCGGTGGTAGAAGCATCAAATCTTATTATACGCCGGCACGCGTTCGCGTCAAGTTCGTAAGTAAAAATGCCCTGCCAAAGCGCACGTCAACGTCTAAAGAAAACATTTCGTAGACGTAACCGACGGTTCCAGCGGCTTTTTCCAACATTTGCCTGCTGCCGCACAATCAAGCTGATTATCGCGCGGATTTCGCCTCAAATAACGGCACAGCCTGCTTGCTATAAAGTTCAACGACCGTTGGGAAATCCCAGCGTTTCTTCTGCTCCGGCCGCACGACAACTTCAACACCTCTGACCGATTCCACAGGCTGGCGCGATTTCGGCAGATATAGGATGATTCGTTTAGGGGGCTGTCTGCGGGGTGGATCAAGTTTTATCAATACGCCCTTCGCCGTGCCGGTCACTCGCAGACTCATCAAGCCAAAGTGCGTGGGCGCACGCTCGACACGAATTTCCTCGCCCTGAGCTAACCACCAATCGGGCACAGCCATTAACAGATGCAGCTCGTCTCCACGCTCATGGATGAGCATGTGTCGAAGCATGATCGCATAATTAGACGCTCCTGTCGGATGCGGGATTGTATCGCTCCATGCAAAACGACGCTTGTAGTAAATGCCTTCAGGAAATGCGTGTGTTGCAGCCGAGTGGAGAAGATACCAGTAGAAGTCCTGAACCACCTGTTCGTGGTCTCCGCGCACGAGGGACGCCATGGTGGTGTAGGCGGACATGTAGGGGTGGATCACATCGGCGTGGCCAAGCCACCGAATAGTCCCTTCGATGAAGCCGCCGCCGTGGTTTTCCCGCACTTCGGTGATTAGTGCCGTAACCCGTGAATCGTTCCGGGCGAAAAGCTCAGTAGGCCAGAGAGTCTCGGTGTTGCCCCAGTGGGTGCCAGCCTTTTCCCAGCTCGCAGGAAAATGCGCAAGTCCGGTTCGCTTCCAGGCCGCGTCGATGGCATCACGATAGAGCTTGGCCTCTTGGAGCAGTTCCTCGGCCTCGTCGACTTTGCCCAGTGCGCCAGCCGCATCAGCGGTGCACAGCAACCCTCGCAGATTCCAGAAGTCGTAGCCGGGGATGTGGTGCTTGCCATCCCATAGGTATTCCCCGTCGGCAGGGGCATTCGGCAGCACACCAAAGAACGGCGAGCCGGTAGGTGCCTGACGGCGGGCCTTCATTGTCCAGTCCACAGCTCGGCGCATCTGGGGATACACTTTTTCGAGCCATTGACGGTCACCCGTGATCTTGTAGAATTGCCAGAGGACCCAGGTGGCTTGGCCATTGGCATCGAACTGGTTTTTCTGTGACTCGAAGCGGCCATCAGGTCTTTGGTGGCTCAGATAGCTCGCCAAGCCCTTTCGGGCAACGTCTATCAGGCCGGCCTCTTCAAGCTCCATCAACTGGTACGCTCCGTCACGGATGTAGAATTCATCATAGAATCCTTCCCCGGCGTGCACTTCACCGTGGTCATTGGCTATTAACTGACAAACATGCGAGGCCAGATAGGCCTGCGTCGCTTTCGGGCACGGCACTTTAATATGTGTGCCTTTTTCCATAATGCCCCGCCAGTATTGGACCGTCCTGTCTAACCAAAGCTCGGCGTCTTCTTTGGGAAAGGCCGATTCCCCTTTGACCGGAAAGAACGGTATCCTCACTACGCATTCGACACTTTTGCCGGGAGACAGGGACCAGGCGAAATCATCGGACCCCGAGCTGGATGATCCACTTTTCTCGACCTTCAGCTTGGCCTCTGCGACTGTGTCGCCCATGTTGGTGACCTTGGCCAGGATCCAGTTCAGAAAGTTCTCGCCTTCAGTGGGCCAGTCGAATGCTTTTTTCCAGTCTTTCACACTGGGTAGTGGCGTGGCCCACAGCGTAAAGTCGTATCGCACTTGACCATCTCTGGCTGAGAGCAGAATAATGGGGAGCCAACCGTCGAGGCAGGTCTTCGTCTGCTTGCGGCTCAGTGCGATCAACTCCCGTCCGTACCGTATCCGCACTTTTGCTTTGTCTGCTAAGAGCAGTTCATTCTCGGGCGTAACGCGCGTACCGTGATTGTAATCTTTCAGCCCAATAACGTTCCAGGAGTTGCGAAAGTAGTCAAAAGGCTCATCGGCCTGGAGTGCACTGACCAGAAACAAACACGCAACAATATCGACTATCATTCCAAGCCATCTTCTGTTTTTAGCATCTCTCATCATTAGTACCTCACAGGTTTTTTGCCGTGTTTTGCCCGCCAATCTTTTTGCATCCGGCGCAGCCGGCGAGTTACAACCTCCGCAAGTTTGCGATTGTCCATTTCCTTCACCTGCTCGGGTGTTATGGCTTTGCCGTAGCAGATCGAAATCTGGCCGGGCGAGAAAATTCTCTTGTGTCTTGGCCAACATTCAAAAGCGCCATCAAGCAATACCGGCACTACCGTTGCTTCTGCCCGCCTGCAAAGAAGGCCAAAGCCGGGCTTGAATGGTCGAATCTTACCATCGCTTGTGCGCGTAGCCTCCGGAAAAAGACAAACACCTCTGCCTTCTTTGAGTGTCGCGATGATCCTCTTCATCGAAGATACATCCGGCTTGCCAGGCTTCACCGGTATAGCACTCAGAGAGTAAATCAGCCCGGCAAAGAACCAGTTGCGAAAGAGTGAATCGCGGGCAACAAAATGCAAACGCCGTTTCAATGCAAGGCTGCAAAATATCGGGTCAAGATAGCTTTGGTGGTTACTGGCCAATATGAAGGCGCCCTTATCAGGAACATTCTGGCTTCCATACGCACGGAAACGGAAAAACAGAATACCGAAGGCTCTGCAGATCCACTTTACTATCCAGTACCAGACCGCTTTCAGTCTTTCGTTTGACATTTCTCTTCCACGCAGCGCAAAAGTCTCGCCACAACCTCTTCCACACTTAGATCGGTGGTATCGACAACAATCGCATCATTAGCCGGCCTCAATGGCCCGGCTGCTCTGCCTTCGTCGCTTTTGTCCCTTTGTTCTATCGCGCCTTGTATCTGCTCAAGACTTTCAATGTCGCCTTTTGCCCGCAGCTCAGCTTGTCTTCTTCTTGCTCTCTCGCTTGGATCGGCGGTCAGATAGAACTTCATATCAGCGTTGGGAAATGCCACCGTGCCTTGGTCTCTTCCCTCGGTGACGATTTTTTCTTCTCCCGCCGCAAATTGCCTTTGCATCTCCACCAGTTTCTCGCGCAGCTTTGCCGAAGCAGCGACGTGCCGAGCACTGGCCGTCACCTGCGGCTGGCGTATCTGCTCGGTGACATCGATCCCATCGATGCAAACGGCCATCTTACCTTGCCCGGCAGAGAACTGGAACTCGGTTGTTGCCATCACCTCGAGCAGGTCATCCTCGTCGGTCATATCCACGTTGGCCCTGATAGCGGCGAGCGTCACGGCGCGATACATCGCTCCCGTGTCAAGAAAGCTCGCACCGAGCTTTTCAGCCAACAGCCGAGCCACGGTGCTTTTGCCACTGGCCGCAGGGCCGTCAATTGTAATAATCAATTTCGCCATTTCAGATTTGGTAACCCAACTTTTGCAAAACCCTTTTGATAACTGGCGACTGGTGATTCATGTCTGGCAGCTGTGCCTACTTGACCATTCAACCACTCCCTATTTAACGACCTTAACAACGATAATACTGGTATCATCAATCTGCCTGGCGAGGCCCACAAAACGCCTTCTGTATGCAAGGATATTCTTGACGATATGTTCCGCCGAACCTGCCACAGATTTCTTCGCAGCTTCGAGCATCTGCTGCCGAGGCCACAATTCGGCATCGAAATTCGTTGCGTCAGTAAGCCCGTCCGTGTAGAACAGCAGACAGTCGCCTTGCTTCAACTCGATGGAGTCAACCTTATATTGTGCCTTGGCATCGACGCCAAGGACAAGCCCACCGGTCGTCAGATCCGTAATCTGCCCATTCCTTATCAGCACTGTCGGCTCATGTCCGCAGTTGCAGTAGGTCATAGTCTTTTCTTTAGCATCGATAGTTGCATAGAACAACGTGACAAACTCACCGTCCCTGCACTCGGTACTGGCCATCTTATTGAAATTCTCGATGGCATTTCTCGTTCGGATCGCAGTTATCAGGCCGCTATTTCTTTCGCCTTCGATATAATTATCACCCTGCAAAGTCTGCCGAAAACTGTCCGTGTAAGCTCGAATGGCTCCACGAAACCAGCTCATCATTATCGCGGCAGGCACACCTTTTCCTATCACGTCAGCGATGGTTACGGCGATGCGGTTCTCACTTATTTGCATAAAGTCATAAAAGTCACCACCCACATCAAAACAAGGAATATAGGCAGCCGCAATATCCAGGCCGGGTATCACCGGGGCCTTTTCCGGAATCATCCTTCTCTGGATAAGCCCCGCCAGCCGCATCTGCTCTGCTACGCGTTCGCCTTCGATTGCCTCTGCGTAGAGCTTGGCATTCGTAATTGCAACAGCACACTGCGATGCAACGGCCCTGGCAAGGTTGATATCATCTTCGTCAAAGTGTTTGGGCTTAGGACTATAAAGCCGAAGCACACCAATAGGTTTATTCCTGAATTGCATCGCAACGGTGAGCTGGCTGACAAGGTCCTCTTTGATCGTCGCCTGTTTGTATTTGACCCTGCCGTCAACCCGCATATCATCCAATACCACTGCTTCGCCTGCAAAAGCAGCCTTAATCACCGTATCGTTTTTTGAAACCACTCCCTTGTTGCGGTACTCTTCGCTAAGGCCGTACGTACTTCGCATCTTCAAATCATCGGCGTCCTCATCCAGCAGCCGCATCGAGCAGGCCTTGACGCCTACAATCTTCACCGCCGCCTCAGCTAACTTATCCAGCACCTCCTGAAGTGAGAAATCACCCGCCACAAGCGTAGTGAGCTGATAAATCTGCTCGTCTCTTTCTATTTGTCTCTTTGTCTTTCGCGCCATAGCCAATAATTATCAAAAAATCCAACGGATTATACGGTACTTTACGGCCCTGGTGAACCCTAATTTAGCCAACGAGGATATTTAGCCTCTGCTTTGAAAATTGTTCAGCCAAATTCAAAAAAAAAGCTAAGGTGTCAGCTAAGAAACCGATATGATCCGCAAAACTCCTGCGACACTGCTGAGCAAATGAAATGACCCAGAAGTCACTAACCCGCCAGATGGTAGTTTGCCTATGGACTCACCGCCCTGTCGTAGATGCGCACATCGTCAATCAGGCCGGTCCAGAAACTGGCCGCATCAAGGGCTTTTCCAGCACCAAAGTAAAAACCGCCATCCGAAGGTACCCAGCCTACAAATCCCTAACCCGGCGTAGCCGGAACTAAACAGGTCAAGGCAAGAAGGCTGACGCCTTAACGAAACCGCCTTCTGCTGCTAGACATCTCTCTGATTTACACGACCGCAATCTCCCTCCCACCCTCTTTCTGCACGTCGAACTCAGGGCCGGTCTCACCAGGGCCAGGGCCATGGCAATGGGAATGGGAATGGCCATGGGAAGCTGTTCGACGACGTATCGTCACCCGGTTTGACCTCAAACGACATCTCGGCCCAGTCTACCCGGATACGATTCAGATAGCAGTCAACCTTCAAGGTACATGTACCCTCGCGCAGAGTGTGAAGATCGATCTCTTCCTCATACGGCGTGACCACCTGAGCCACATTGCCGGTCGGACGGGTCCAGTACAGCCGCACTGTCACGCTGTTTCCGCTGGTCGATCTCGCACGAGCATCCAGTGTGTACCCCGTCGTCGGCCATTCGCCGGAAACATACAGCGTGGCCGGCTCCGAGGCGACGGGCTCTTCCGGCTCAATCCAAATGTTATCGATGCACTTGCTCTGGCCATTCGACGGCCCCTCCACGACGCGGAAGGACACACGTTTCGAACCAACCAATCGCCCTGCATAGTAGGACTGAACGAACACTGTGTACGAGCCTTTCGCCAGAAATCCCAGAGGCTCCCCGCCTTGTCCGGGGCCGCCGGTGCCCCCACCGGGCGGGTCCTGCCAGTACACTTTCACTGTCAACATGCTGCTCGACTTGCGCGTTTCGATCCTGTCCAGGTCCAAATGGTCCGCGGTGGTCACATGGAGCGTGACTGGCGTGGCGGTGGTAGGGTTCGCCGGGTCGACCCAGGCACTTTCAATCAGGCCCTTCCTCGCTGGGATCGAGATCTGAGGGAATGCTGCCCAGCTTGCCGGCATGGTACAGATCAATACTAACGCGATGAATTGATACCTTTTCATCTTCCTGCCTCCTTGCAACTCGTTGTCCTATTGACATCCACTGTCTTTAGTTTCGTGTGCCGCACTCGCAGCACACACGCGCCCCCCAGAAGTGCAACGCCAAGAATATACAACTGCGGATGCGGATTTGTCAAGTAAAAAATCCACGTTATCCGGCAAAATCTTATGAAATATCGGGGTCAAAACGGCCCGCTGATCTGAACCGCCTGCCCTACTGCCGGCACCTTGAAGGGTACGTAACGGCCCTTTTCCCAGTCCCACTGAAGCCATCGCAGAGAGCCATCTTCCAATGAAGCAGCAAACTTGAACAAGACTTCCGTAGGCACGCCACTTCCGTCCACGGCAATGACCTCTACCGACATCCGCGGCAGCTCGGCTCGGTCACCAAGCTTCAACGGATGTCTGGCCCCGCGGACATCACTGACAGATCTGTAAAAATAGGCAAAATCGATACTGTCCTGACTGTTCTGTTCCTGGAACGCCAAAAGGTTGCCACCGCGAGCTCGTAGCACAACGTCGTTGTCATCGGATCGGATAATCTCAAGTGGTCCAAATCCGGGAGCTAAGACACGAATAGCTCGGGGCAGCGGCTGTCCTTCATAGGCCCTTAAGAAAGGCATGTAAATGAAGGCAGATGGATTTGGAGCATTAACTACAACCAAATCCTGATCTTCAAAGCCCTTCGGCGAGCCAATCTCCATCGTTGACTGTACATTCTTAACGAGAAAGGATGTCATAATTGGCGTTGAGATCCTCACGATTGCAGCCATTGGTAAATGCACAATTAACAGCAATATACAAAGTGTCCATGCCGCACCTCGCCAGAGACGAGACACCGGCAGCCAGTCTTGTCTTGTCACCAAGCCACCAATGAACTGCGCCATCAATCCGAAAGCACCTATGGCCACAAAGAGCAGGTTGCGACTCATAGGGACGGTCGCACAAACCGGCACGACCGAAAGATACATTCCAATCAGCCAGAGCCGGGCCAAGCGGTCCTTACATACCAAAGGCAGCAGCACAATTAGTACCAGAACAACAAAAACGATAATGATGGGCAAGTACTGTGCCTTAGCTGAATCAGGGATAAAGTTGAATATATCGGCTGGTATGCAGCTCCACTGGCCCATGAGCAAAACCGGGCCTCGCGTAATTACCGCCCAAGCGTAACGGAGCGGCTCTCGAGCCGGATCCAAGTAGAAATTGCCTCCATAAGCACCATGGCCAAGTGCGCTATAGATTATCCGCCAAAGGACTATCAAGAGAATTGCCGGGGCCAGGCTGATTGCCCTTCGAAGCCGGCTTCCGCGATCGAGAGCGACCGCGTATGCAAAAAGATAGGCGAACGTTGCAACACCAGCCTCGGCTGATAGGAGTGAGCCGAGCAGACAAAGAGGCGCAACAATCGCTGCTGATACCGAATGATGTTGACGCCACCGATGGTGAGCAAGCAGCGTAAGAATGCCAAAGAACAACGACAAAAAGATGTTTCTGTTCGCAATCCACATGGCGGGAAAATAGCTGCTGTCATCCAAGAGATAGAGTAGCGATGCCAGCCCGGCTACCCACGAACAGACCATGAGCCGGCGGTAGAGGATCGCAACCAGAAATATTGCCGCCGCGAACCAAAGAAGATTATGTGCGTGCATTAGTATTACGGAATTGGGAAACAGACGGTAGTCGAGCCAGTGCGTAAAGGCGCTAATCGGCCGCCAGAAGGACACCCGCAGATGATCATAGGTCCACCAAGGAAGCGCCCCATAAGCTTTGAGCTTCTCAAGATTGTAGTCTGGCCTAACAGCTATGAAAAGGTCGGAGACTACTTCGGAAAGATCGCCGGAACGGTTGGGCGGCAAGCCTACATCGGACAACCGCTCGTTGGCCCGAGACGGCCCGGTCAGCTCTGCCCGATGGCACAGGTCGTCATTCAGCAACCCTGTGCCCAAAGCGGCAAGTGTGATCGTCAAACCCACAATAGCCAGGAACGCGGGCAGATGTCGGTGTTCCAGAAATCTACGCAGGGGATGCAAAATTCTTTCAGCCTGCATAAAATCTCTTCCTTTGGCCAATTAACGTGCGGGTCACGTGTTTGACTACTTGCGTTAAGAATCGTCTCAGGTTAACATGGAACTCAAAGTATAGGGCTCAAAAATAAGGCATCTTGAGCAATAGTCAACCGAAAATGAACCAGACTGCCAAACATATAGTATTCATAGGTCGGGTTCAGGGCGTTGGCTTTCGCTTCACCGCGTCCCACATTGCCAATCGTTATGGGCTGACCGGCTTTGTCCGCAACCTGCCGGACGGCACGGTTGAGATGCTCACCCAGGGCCGCTCCGATGACGTCGACCATTGCCTTGCGGACATAGATGAATCTTTTGCCGGTTACATAAGAGAATCGAAAATCGAGGAAGTTGCTTTCGACCCGCAACGCATAGACTTCAAAATCACCTTTTGACCGTTCATTGTTGGCGCTACCGCCTTTGTGCAAGTCAAAACGCATGACCAAACATGTTCCCAGCCAAAACACCGTGATTTTTTTGAAAATACCATTTGACACTCGGACTGCCCTTCGCTAATTTCTGACTTTAGATGGAGCGGGAAGCACCGGTCCAAGTACCGGGTTATAAGATCATTGTCCCGGGGCGTTAGGACAAATGCTTCAAAAGCGTAAATAATCCTGGTTTCAGGAGCGCCAATCTTATTGTGCCCCGCTCCATTTTGCCCAAGCGTGCTCGACCAATCCCTCCGCGACTGATAGCCAAAACCAGTACAGCATTCCATAAATCTCTCGACTATGAGATTGCCGCGCCGACCTCCGGTCGGCTCGCCATGACAATCAGAAGGCACTCACTGTCATTGCGAGGAGCGAAGCGACGAAGCAATCTCAACCACCCATAGTCGAGGAACTTATGAAATGTAGTACTAGTGCTGTGTCGCGGGTCATCTGAGTAGTTGTCATGCTGAGCCAAAGGCGAAGCATCTGGGTCTCGTAAGCCAGATTCTTCGCTGCGCTCAGAATGACAC
>DAOWID010000459.1 GCA_030641115.1 Planctomycetota bacterium
CTCATTCTTTCGAGGGAGAGAGATTGCTTGTTCTGAAAACAAAAAAGCTTCGCCTCTGCTGCCGGGTCGATCAAACGCCACGCCAAATGAAAAACGATTTGGCATGTCGTTTGAAGCGTCCCTCGGTTTGGCGACAGCAAATCATCCATACAGTATCAAAGCTGATATTGTCTCAAATAACAAACTGAATCGGCACCAAAAAAGTTCTTGAACATGGGCAGAACCCCAGCCGATTGGCGGCAGTCCATGTATTACCGCTATTGGGAGCACGGGGTTGTAGCCCCTCATTATGGAATTTGCACCGAACGATACAAGCTGATTTACTATTACGGTCTGGCAGATAAGAGAGGGAAAAAATGACAAAAAATTGTAACCGTTCACAGCGTATAAGTTGCGTTCTTGGGGTCATTGCGAGGAGTTTTACGACGAAGCAATCTAAAATGTGACGATTGAGATTGCCACGGCCTTTGAAAAAGGCCTCGCAATGACATAAAACGGCACATTTACCCCGTGAACGGTTACCTAAAATTTAACGATTTAGATTGCCACGGCCCGCCAAAGGCGGACCTCGCAATGACATAAAACGGCATATTTGCCCCGTGAACGGTTACCAAAAAATTAAGAAATAGTGGCACTGTGCTTAGCTGACTACATCAGTGTACGGGTGAATTTGAAGGCAAAATGATTGCTGACTCAAGAAGAGTAGTTTCAGACCCTCTTTTTCGTAACTGTCAGAATACTAAGACGTTATGTGCAATCAAGAGCCTCGTTTCTCGATTATGATTCCTGGCAGGGGCCTTGATTTGTGTTGGTCATAAGGGTTACTGGAGCATCGGTCCGATAAACTGCCGACTTTCAGCAAAGAAAAACCTGAAAAAAGAGCTTGACTCAGCTTGGCAAACAGTTACAATAGAGAGTTAGTATCAGAAGGTTGGTGTTAATTTGGAGTAACCGAGAGTAATATTTATTAGAGGAGCATATGATGAAAAAGGTGTTAGTAATCATGTCTGTCCTGTGCCTGATGGCTGGGGCTGCCAAGGCCGACCTGCTGGCCGAATACCTCTTTGACGCCGATACCAGCGACACGTCTGGGAACGGTTATGATGGTATCGGCGGCGGAGGCGCTCTGGTTGTCGGCGGGGCGCTGCTGCTCGCCGGTGGCGCGTACATGGACCTGCCTGCGTCATTTGGTGCGGTCAATCCATTCGACGGCTCCGGCGATTTCACGATCGAGATGGATTTCATGTCCAACACGGGTGGTATCCTCATCGCCTCGGCTCGTGATGCCGAACCCGACAACCATTCCATGTCAGTTTGGATGTGGGCGGACGAATTCGAGGGCGAGGTCATCTATGATAATTTCTGGGTTGGTGCAGCCGGAGCTGGAGGAGATGACCAGAATCCGGGTGACGGTGAATGGCACAGCTTGAGGATCGCGTATGACACTGATGGTAGCGTGATTAGCGAAGGATGGTTCGAGTCTCCAGCGTCCGAATGGAACTGCGAATGGGGGGACCCAGAAGAAGTGTGGTGTGAGGACGATGCCGTATGGGTGGCAGGAAATGCCCCGCTGCCGGAAGATGAATGGGAAGTAGGCCCCTTGATCGAAGTTACCCTGTTGGATGGCCAAGATTGGGCATGGACAGCGGATTTCAATCCCGAGATTCCCGACATTCACCTGGATACGGTCAGCCTCGGTCGCTCTTTGAACGCAGAGTTCCCGTACGAGGAGTTGCCAGACCCTGCGGAATGGGCAATCGCCTTAGACAATGTCAGGATCTACAACCACTATATTCCTGAGCCGGCCACTGTGATGCTGCTTGGGCTGGGTGGACTGACCCTTATCCGTCGTAGAAGAAGCTAAGAAGCATTGAGACTGTTCTCGTTGGCGAACGTGGATTGATGCCCGAAAGGCTGCGCTGCAACTTCACGGGCTGGCTTGGCAGGGCTTTCGTGGATCATCATGACGTGCGTTCGTACTATTAGTGTGTCAAATTCGAAGTTATGGGTAAGAACCCCACGTGAAACGTGGGGCTAAATATTTAGTCCGCCTGTGGCGGATTCTGAACCATAAAATCAATATTGACAGACTACTATACAAATTCAGCTAAAGTAAAGAATGGGCCAGATCAGATGCTGGGCATTGGGTCTGGCCTTTAGTCTTGTAAATCGAACCAGCAATCCCTTCCGACACATCGTCCGTCTGGTTTACCGGACAATTGCAAGGGAATTGGATTGATTGTATACTATCTTTGCTGCAATTGCTGTCAGAATAGAGCTGAATGTAGAAAATGCTGGAACAAAAGCTCAGTTTTGCGCATCTTACAACTGGGCGACGAGATGTCGGCACAAGGAGTTACTACTATGTACAAACGAAGAGCTTTCACGCTAATAGAGCTTTTGGTGGTGATTTCGATCATCGCGCTATTGCTTGCAATTCTGATGCCATCGCTAAGAAAGGCCAAAGAGGCGGCCATGCGGATCAGTTGTGGAAGCCGATTGAAGCAATGGGGCACGGCCATACAAATGTACATCGGCGACAATGACGGCAAGCTGATGGCAATCGTCCGGAAGTGGGGAGGAAATCCCTATCCCCATTACATCAATGACAGACCGCAAAAAAACAACCGTGGAGTGACAATGTGGAACATAGCGGGCATCAATCCGTATATTGGAGCCTTCAGCCCTGATTACGAAGCTAACGGCATTGCAACCGATATGGTCACGTGTCCAGCTTGCAGCGGCAAATTCATGCAGGAATGGATTAAGCAGATAAACTGGCCCAACCATGATTTTGTAGAGTTTGCATACAGCTATTTCGGCAGGGCGGATTTGCTTAATGACGACGAATGTAGTGAAAACGCAAAGAAGGCATTGGTCGGCAAAACGCTCAGCTCACGAAAACTGCTGATGGCAGAGATCCTGAATCTGGACTACAGCGATTCATCATACCGCTACAACCACGGCAGAGGCGGCTGGTCCTGGAACGAGATGAATTATTGGAATCCCAGCCATACGGCTTATTCCCCGGACCCGGCTGCTACGGGCAGAAGCCAACTGTTCGGCGATTGCCATGTGGAGTGGAAGAATATTGACATCGTGCAGAATCTCCCTACCATGGATAATCCACGCCCTCAGGAAATGAGGGGGGAATGGAACGGCGATAAGAGTGGCTGGGTAGGACCTAATGATACGGACTATTTCTGAAGTACACTACCATACTATATTAAGAGCCCACCAAATAATTACGAACAAACATAATAGTCTAAACGCTATCGAAGCCTCTTGATCATACAGCATTTTTCGCCATACTTTGACGACCATGCCAACATTGAAGCGAATACGCACCCACGGCATATAGGATGCCAGCGGATTGATAACTTCGTTAGAATCGCACTTATCGCAATAGTATTGCAGCGGATGGCAGGGCTCAAGGCACTTCAAGCAGAGCGGCCGAGCGTCATCCGGGACAAACTCATCATCGAGTTGCTTAGTTCCTTCGTCGTTTGTCAGTAGATTGTCGTGACTTTGTTCAGTCATATCGAAATCAAACCTGTCAGCCTTATTTAAGATCGGCCATGGTTATTACTCTTCCTGCGCCGATGTTTATGTAATTTTTGCCGAAGTGCTTCTGGAATAGGGTTCTTGCCTTATTGCCTGTACAGTGACACGGGCCTACATATTCCACATGCAGTTGCTTGAAAGCTGAAATGATTTTTTCGATCTTACCTTTTGTTGCCCATTCCAAATGGAAGCCGCCCATCACTAACAGGATATCATTTTTCATTAAATCGTGTGCGGTATTTACAATCTTCACAATGCCTGGATGCGCACAGCCTGTTACCACAATCAAGCCGTTCTTTGTCTGGATAGCCAACGACTGCTCTTTTATGAGCTTCCCAAGCTGGCCACAGGAATAAACACCCTCACAAATCTTCAAAGGCTCTGCGACTTCAACAACTTTCGCTCCGTATGTCCGCACATTCTCTTTGAATTTCCTTGGAAATGATATCGGGACATAGACTTCCGTCTTAGGGTTCCTGTCAAGAAAGCTGCCTAATCCGCCCGTGTGGTCCCCGTGGATGTGAGAGAGAACAACTACGTCTATGCTGTTTGGCTCTATCGCAAGTTTCTTCATATTGTCCAGCAGCAGTGCTCCGTCTCCACCGGTATCAAAGAGAATTGTCTTCTCAGCCCCAATTATCACGCAGGCAAATCCCCACGCTGTTCCGAATCCGTCAGCATGTGGGTTATTGTCATAGACGACTTTTATCGTAAGGTCATTCACGCCAGGTGTCAGAGCTGATTCACTCTTTTGGTCCATCGTCTGTCCTTTCTCCTGCTCTACCGACCTTGACCAGACAGCCGACGCTGCTATGCCAGCAATGGCTGTCAATATTAGAGCGATGATTGCCAGTGTTCTGCACATGTTCTGTTCCCTGTTCCAGTTGATTCATTATAACCTCTAATGTGCCAATAAGGCAAATCATGAAAGGTAAGTGCAGCTTGACACAGAGCTAAGGATTTGTTACGGTATTGGGTTGATTGCCGGATGTACAGTCTGGTAGCGTAAGATGATGCCATAAGTGCTTTATTTTGCCTGTACTTGCGTATCATAAGCAGTTGATTGGAACAGTTGTGCAAGAGGTGTTGTAATGAACGAAGGTCTGGACCGACGCGATTTTCTGAAAGCTATGGGATTAGGCACCGCGATGGGGGCCGCAATGCCCCTTTTGCCAACGCTGGCGAAGGAGACTTCAGCCAAGGCAAAGTGGCGAATGAGGCTGTCAACATCGTCGATTCATTTCATGCAACTGCCCATCGAGCAGGCGTGTGAGCGGATCTCTGAGTTGGGATTTGAGGCAATCGACATCTGGTCTGCCCACGAGGGCTGCGCGCACCTCGACGATGTGGCCAAGCGCCTGGGCCCGGAAGGCCTGAACGAACTGCTGGCCAAACACAAGCTGAAGCTGTTTGCGTTCTCGGTCTATCGTGGAGGTTATGCCCAGTATGCCGAATTGCTCGGCAAGGTCGGCGGTCCGCTCCGCCGCCGGCGGATAAGGCGGATTGCAGTCCAGGGCAGCGCAGGGCCTTGCAAGCCCGAGGAGCTGGCCGCCCGGATGCGCAAGTTTCTTGAGGACCTCAAGCCTCTGGCTGAATTGGCCGAGAAACATAACTCGTATCTCGCCATCGAGAACCACGGCAACGCATTGCTTGACTCGCTCGATTCGCTCAAGGCATTCGTGGACATCAATACCTCGGCAAGGCTGGGCATTGCACTGGCGCCGTATCATATCCAGACGCTCAAGGCTTCGGTGCCCGATGCGATTCGCATCTGTGGCAAACAGCTTTTCTTCTTTTATGCCTGGCAGCACTATCCGGACTCAAAGCAGCTTCCAGGAGTCGGCCCGACGGATATGACGCCCTGGATTCAAGCCCTCGCCGACATTCGATACCGCGGATACGTTAATCCATTCATGCACGGGCATCCAGAGGCTGATATAATGGCGGCCAATCTGGCAAAAGCACGCGATTATTTAGAGGCGTGCTATAAGAAAGTAAATCGTGAGACGTGAAACATAATCTGTAGCAGAAAGTCGAATTCACAAAGGCTTCTGCAAAATTGCAGGTTAGGCATACTTTGACAAGAAAAAATCGGGCATGGTTCAAATAAGTCAGATTCCGGGTAACATTGATTTGCTTACTCTATATCGCGTGGCAGCCTCAAATCCGAAGGGTTTGGGGATGGTTGCACTAACTTTGGAGTTTTGCCATCCCCAAGCTATGCTTGAGGCTGCC
>DAOWID010000486.1 GCA_030641115.1 Planctomycetota bacterium
ACGGCAAATTCCTGCGGGTTCTCAATCTTTGTGATAGTAATAGTCACATCGCACGGGCATGCCCCGGCAGGCACTACCACGGAAACGTCGTCTGCGCCGGTTATGGTTGCGGGGTCGGTTCCCACGGTTGCGCCCGAGGAACTGGTAATCTGTTTTGATGTCAACACGTCCGGCTGCATGAAAGTGCTTGCGGCATAGTAAATCTCCGTATTCGTATTCCTGCCATCGGTCCACACCAGATACGGATGGCCGTACTGGTCTATGTCCATTGCAGGTTCGCTCTGGTCGGCACTCGAGCTTCCATCGCCTACCAGCACATTTGTTCCATAACCGGAGTTTGTCTGCGTCAGGTAAAGATCGGTATCGCTGGTGCTGCCGGCAACGTTTCGCTCATCCAGCCAGGTAGCGAAGACCCTTAAGCTGCTGCCTGCGCTGCCGGTAACGGCGATCGCCGGTGAGAGCTGGTCGGCGCCCGAGGTATCGTCGATGAGGTTGCTTCCGCTTAATGGGCTGCTCGGCAGGCCGTCCGAAGAAGCGTAGTATATGTCTTTGTCGCCTGATGTCTGATCGACCCATAGCAGATGCAAAATCGAGCCGGTGGATTCGACGGCAATTGCGGGGCTTGATTGATCAGCCGCCTTGTCTATTATCAGCACATTGGTCCAGGAGCTGCCGGTGGCCCCGTAAATGTCATTGGATGAGTTTCTGCCGTCTGTCCAGAGAACATAGGCCGTATTGGACGAATCTATCGCAATGGCTGGGGCGACCTGGTCGGAACCATCGGAAGTTATTCTCGTGAGTGTTTTCGTGAGAAAGGCGTTGCTCGATGCGGCGATATATATGTCCTGATTGCCCGCCCGGTCATCCTGGAAAACGACGTGTGCGCGATTCGGAGATTGACCATCAACAGCCAGGGCAGGATTGATTTGGTTGTCGTTCGAATCGGTGACCCTTTGCTCGGCAGACCAGGTAGTTCCCCCGGTTGAGGTCGAAGTGTAGATATCCCAGTTGCCGCGTCTGTTATCCTGCCAGACGACGTACAGCTTGTCATCGGCACCCAGCGCGACAGCGGGATTGCACTGGTCGGCGGCGTTATCTGTAAGCCGGACACCGGCGCCGAAAGTGTCCGAACCGGCTGCGAGTTTGGCAAGATAGATGTCCCTGCTGCCGGATGCACCGGCGTGCCAGACGGCCCATATATTGCCGCTGCTGTCCCGGACGGTAGCAGGAGCGCCCTTATTGAGTGAGTCTGAACCGACCTGTTCGTTCTTGCCGAACGAGCGCATCTCGGTCCTGAAGGAATAGGTCTGCTCGGTCATTACATTTCCAGCGAGGTCCGTGGCATTAACCGTGACGGTCTTGGTCTCGTCGAAGCCGAATATCTGGCTCGACTGGTACGCATAAGTATAGTTGGCTTTCGTACCTGCCCTTCGGCAATTGCCGCCGGCGCTGGTATAGTCTGGCGTATTGCCGGTGTATATGATGTCGTTGTCGAGCTTGATGGTTACGGAATTGGCATCGACCCCTTTGCCGTCATCCACAACGTGCAGGACTATCAGGCTGTTCAAGGGGGCCTGGATGGAGTCGGCGTCCGGCGAGGAATTGGCAACAGCGGGCGCTGAGGCATCACCGACAACGATAGTCATTGTCTGCGAGTCTTCCAGATCGCCGTCACTTACAACAAAGGTTATTTGATAACTGCTGTCGGCCTGTGCGGCCGTCGGTGTCCAGTTGAAGGTTTGGTCGGTAAGTGCCGCTCCGGCGGGCAAACCAGTCGCTGAATACTCAATCGTATCGCCGTCAGGGTCGGTTGCGTCTATTCCAAATGTCAAGAGGGCATTGTCGGCAACGGATTTGTCGGCTGTGGTCTCCAGTACGGGCGCTCTGTTGACGTTATTGACCGTTACGGTGACGGTTTCGGAGTCCTCGGCCTGGCTGTCACTCGCAGTGAAGGTCACCTCGAAGCTTCCTGCCTGTTCGTATCCCGGAGTCCAGATGAACGTCTGGCCGGCAAAGGCTGCTCCGCTCGGCAGGCTCCCGGCTGAGTAGCTTATCGTGTCACCATCGGCATCGGCGGCGCTGACGGAGAAGCTCAGCAGGCCGGCCTCGTTGACCGACTGACTGCCGACTGCTGCAAGTACAGGCGCTCGATTGATATTACTTATGGTGATGGTAATGGTTTCGGAGTCCTGATCTTCGCCGTCGCTCGCAATGAAGGTTACGTCAAAACTCCCGGCCTGGGTATAGCCGGGCGTCCAGCTAAAAGTCTGGCCGGAGAAGGTCGCGCCGGTCGGCAAGTCCTGGGCCGAGTAGGTTAGCGTTTCACCGTCGGGATCGGTGGCGGATGCCGTGATTGTCAAAAGAGTATTCTCGCTTGTAGATTTATTGCCGATTGCCGTTAGGACAGGGGTCCTGTTGATGTTATTTACGGTTATGGTTACCGTCTCTGAATCCTGACTTTCACCGTCACTGGCAATGATGGTGACGCCATGCGTCCCCGCCTGGGCATATCCCGGCGTCCAACTGAAGCTCTGACCGGAGAAAGTTGCCCCGCTTGGCAGACCTGTAGCCGAATATGTAATAGTGTCCCCGTCACCGTCAGTTGCGCTCACCGTAAAGGCCAAAGCGGTATTCTCATTTACAGACTTACTGCCGATCTCCTGGAGCACCGGAGATTGGTTGCTCGAAGGCGATGAAACGTATTCGTAACATCCGGCATCAGGGGTCGTGCCACGAGAATTGCCCAAAATATCTGTTGCCGGTGCATTTGGAGCACCTATATCGACTGCGTTTGAGTCGGCGGCAAGCTGATAATTGTAACCATCATAATCCACGAACTCGTTTTGCCACATGTCAATATCTACAACTTCAACAGAATTATCGCCATAAGGAAAATTTGCATCATCTATATGAACCCACCAATATCGAACAACATTATAATCTTCGATTCCTGGGTTTGGCGTTTTGGGGTCGTAATCCTCTCCCTCATATCTTTGCTGAAAATCTACGATCTCTATTACATTGCCGGTAAAATCATCACACTGTGCATCCCAAATAAATTCAAGTCGTTCATTAGGCAGCGTATTGTTGCGAACAATAAGATTTCGATGAGTACCGGAAAATGCAACGCCCCTCCCGGAACCGTAGAGGTTATAAAGTAAATTGTTTTCATAGACCATATTGTTATAGCTGACTGAACCATCTTTGGACGACCCCGACCATACACCTTGTGCATCCGACCAGGTATAAGCCCCAATATCGTGGATTATATTGTTTATAACAATCACATTATTAGGGTCATAACTTCCACTCTGGGGATATGTTTGGATGCCGTCCAGGTGATAGTTAGCGGTCGTTTCTATCTTTGTGATTGTCGGGTAATCCTGCCCAATCGCATTCTTCAACGTAATAGTATTACTATCAAAGGAGCTAACTTCATAGAATGCACCACTAACACGGATGCCATCTACGGTTAAGATAAGGAACTGAACATAACTCGAACTCCATCCATCAAAAGGAGTGCCTGAATTTGCCGTAATAATCTTGGATGCGTCGTCATAGGAAGCTCCGGTGGTATCTGTATATACCACTGGACGCATTATGTGGTGAATGGTATTGTTGCTAATTGTACTGCTCCGACCCTGAAGAATAATGCCATCAGAGTACAAATCGTGCAGAATGTTGTTATGTATAGTCCAGTCATTTCCCCAAAAGGTTATAGCGTGTTGGGTGTGAGTAATATTGCAATCTGTAATCGTAACATGCTCGGTCTCAACAGTTGTCTTCAGCGTCCAGATACCAAATCTGAAATCAGAAATCGTACAATCACTAACTTCAATCTCAGTACAAGCATTCAAACTCACTGCTGCATTAGCAGTGCCCCAATCCTGAAATGCATTAGCCGGTGAACTGTCTCCATCGATAGTACAATTTCGTAAGCGAACATAGTTACATAAATGAGCAAAAACGGCTCTATGGTCGGCAGAAGGATTGCCAGGACCTATGGTAATGCCTTCAAAGTGCAAATACTTATCAAAAGGGCCGGTCCATAGCCCTAACACAATATATGTAAATACCGGCGTGTGTCCATTATCGGCCTTATATGTAACCCAATTGGTACGAACAGTAGTTGCATCGATAAAGGCGCCGTAATTACCCGAGCGGAGTAAAACAGTATCGCCTTCTGCAACAGTTGACTGTGCTCTATAAAGGCTCTGCCACGGACGGACGCTTGTGCCAGGATCCGAGTCGTCGCCGTTGGGGTCGAGGTAGTATGTTGCTGCTGTTGCAACTGGAGGATGAAGAAATAAACCGGCAACGATCAGAGAAAAAGTAAAGAATACCCGGAAGGGGCCGTGTATGGATGCCGGCCAGACTCTTCTTGCGTTATCGTTCGTAAACATTTCACCACCCCTAAACATTAAACAAAAACTTATTACCACATACCTTTCCAGTATAAATGGTAACAATAAATCGCCTCAGGGGCAAACATAACATTTCGGCTGAGCTGGACTCAGATACGGCGAGTTGGCGATTTTGTTCTTGGAGACGGATTAACACAGATTAACACTGTTTGAGATATTTGGATTCGCGCTTGCGCGGGAATGACAATCTCTGTTATCCTATTGTAATGAAAGCACTTACGTCAATGTCAGTCTCAACAACGGTCAGCTTGAGTAAGATAGTGAATTGCGTTTGAGAATTTGGGCGAAAAGTGTGCGATTTGACGGTGGTTTTGAGTTTTTGCAGAGGCAACGAGTTTCTCCGTCCGAGAACGCGGGGCATCTTGGGGGGAATAGCAGAATTTATGTATGGTTTGCTTGTCAACTAAGCGGATTGCAGCCCATTATCGGAACTTATAGTTGGGGGCACTAATTTTTACTTTTTCCGAAAAATTTTGCCTTGACAGGGGACGATATAGCAAATACAATTCTATCGAGTTGTTTGGTGATCTCAAGGAGGAGGTCTTCCCATTCTTTCGGTAGTAATTGTGCTTATTGTGCCCAGAGGGTCGTATTGTAGTTTTGAAGTGCTACTTTGGGGCTGTCCTGCTTGATGTATTCATTTAAGAATAGTTGTTCGATGGAACCGGAGAGGGGATTGAGACAGATGCGTGGCGCTGCGGGCAAGACGCCGGCATGGTTGATCTGGATTCTGGCCGTTCTGCTGCTGGTATCGGCCGGGGTAGCCTACCGCATTCCGGCACACCACTTGAAGCTGCTTGGTGAGGCCCCGATTGCGCTTCCCGTCCCTCTGAGCGATTTCCCCATGCAGATCGGCGGTTGGAAAGGCAGCGAGCTGTCCATTCGCGCGACTACCAGGGAGTATATGGAGGAACACTTTGCGGACGATTTTTTCAGCCGACGATACGTCAATTCTGCCGCCAAACTCTGGGCGGACGTCTATGTGGTATATTGCTCGACGCGGCCGGGCGGCATATTGGGCCATCGGCCTCGGGCATGCTATCCGGCGCACGGCTGGCTGCACGATGGCAGCGAAACATCGCAATTTACCTCGCAAGCCGGGCGGCAAGTAGCTTGTCTGATACATCGATTCCACAAGCCGCCTCCGGTGCACGACGAGAAGGTTGTCTTGAGCTTTTACATCTTGAACGGCGAGATTACGACGAATGAAGGGGATTTCTCCGGGGTTTTTGGTCGAAGACCTAATCTTGCCGGTGATCCGGGTCGATATGTGGCTCAGGTGCAAATAAGCTCGCCGCTGGAGAGTTCGGTCATAAAGGCGGCTGAGGGTATAGCGGACCTCGTGTTTGACTTCCTGCCGGATGAAAACGGCCGAGTCAGATCAAGTGGAAACATCAAGCCGCGAAGCGGCGACGGGGAAAGCAAACCGCGGAGCGGCGGCTAAAGACACACAAAGGCAAGGATGGCCCCATAAGGTGTTGCCTAACAAGAGGTTATGTCGATTCTCTCGATGTGACCCACGGGGACGGCGTGCAAGTGGCCATCGGCCGATTTCGATTCAATGATTGACTGTTGGGAGGTATTGGAGTGGAGTTCTCTTGATGGACGAAGGGCACAATACACAAATGAAGCAGAAGCCAGAGTTGCGCGGACAAGTGCTGGAAGGGCCTAGCGATATTGCCGAGGTTGGTAAAGACTGGGACGATTTGTTCGAGCGTGCGCGGGATGCGACGTCGTTCCTCTCGCGTGCCTGGGCGGAGACGTTCATGAGCGAGAAACGCATTAGAGGAACTCCGCTCTTAGTTGTGGTCTGGGCCGGCCCCAAGCTTGCGGCTCTACTGCCACTGAGTATTAGGAGTTTCTGTGGCATACGTGTGGCGGAGCCTATAGGTACAACTAAACCCTCATACCTCGGACTTCTGGCGGACCTACACTATGCTGGCGCGATCCAGGTTGTAGCTGATGTCTGGATAAGAGAAAAAGTGGCCCATGCCTTTTACGATAAATATTTATCTTCACTCGATGAAACTACAAACGAATTATTAGCAGAGTTAGCTAATCACGGCTTTACATATAAGCTTGGATTTCGCCGCATTTGTCCGTGGATTCGTCTGAACAGATCTTTCGAGGATTACCTTCAAAAAACAAAGAGCGGCAAACGACGCAAGAAATTGCGCTATCAGGAAAGGCAGGTATTTAACGCAGGCGACGTAGCGGTTGTTCGCTACGCTGGCACAGATATTACGTCGGAAGTTATCGCGCGTATCGCTGCCATTCAGAAGGAAAGCTGGATGAAGAGACGTGGCGCAGCAGTCTTAGGACAGCCATTCTATCAAAAATTATTAATTGAGATGGCTAAAGCCGGTTTGGGCCACGTTTGGCTCATGACAAAGGATGGCGACGATGTTGCCTTCGCCTATACCTTTGTATCGCACAAGAAACTCCATCTTAGGTGGATAGCCTTCAAGCTCAAATACGAATCTTCTTTGTCCTTCGGGAAAATACTGACCATGCGGATGATTCGTGATGCTTGTGAAGACCAAATTGTATCTTTTGACCTTGGTTTCGGGGATTCTGAATGGAAACAGTTTTGGGCTACAGATAGTCGTGATGTTGAGAGGGTCGTTGCAGGGCGTGGCGTTTTGGGGTATTTCGCTGTCTTGTGGTATGGCGCCACATGGTGGCTCGCTGAGCAGAAATGGCTGTTTTCGTTGTATTCTAGGTTTAAAAGATGGGGCAGAATTCGTCAACAAGGGAGGTAACGTTATTTTGAACGCTAACCTCTCAGAAAACGAAAAGACTTTTCGGCTGGTTGATACAGCTGACATCGATTCTATTGTTGAGATTTGCAGGGCTGCTTTCCCAAAGGTCGTTCGTTGGCAAGGAGCTCGATTCGTAGCAAAGAAGTGGTGTAAGGTCTGGCTTCACTCGTTATCAAATGAAACGTGGGTTTGTGTGAGTGGGAGAGTGATACTTGGATTCTTGGTTCTGAAGTTGAATCAATACCCGGCCAGCAAAGAAAGCCAAGAACATTGTCCACGTTTATTGATAAGGATGTCTGCTTTAATGATTTGTCCTAATGTTGTTTTGTCTCGCCTTAAGAATATGGCTATTTCTTATATGAGGAAAAACAAGCACCGATCAGCGAATGAATCCTGCGATGCAGAAGCGAAGAGCTCTAATTCTGCTGAAGAAAGAAAAGTGATATGGTTTGGGCCTATGGCCGTCTCACTTGACAAACGGAGGTGTGGTATCGGTACGGAGCTTTTACGTTTCGCGGAAGACAGAGCTAAGGTATTGGGTTACGAGATGATTAAACTTAGCGTTGATAATTGCAACGAACCAGCGATAACACTGTATGAGAAAATCGGGTTCACACGAACTTCGGCGGCAAAAGACCAACTCTATTATACTAAGCTGCTCACATGAGAGGGCAGTTAGCAAAACTAACAGGATAGTCTGGGCGACAGCCAATAAGCAATTCAAAAGATAACAAACATTCGCATTTATGAGAAACTTGATACTAAAGATAACGGAATTGTGGGAGGGGAGCGATCTCAAGGCAAAATGCGCAAAAGGCGCAATGGCTTTAGGTATTGGAACTGTTGGCGGGCGGACATTGCGATTTTTACGAATCCTGATTCTTGCGCGGATCTTAGCACCTAATCAATTTGGCATAATAGCAATCGTAATAGCTTCTCTGAGGATGCTTGAGGCCTTTACGGAAGTTGGTGTAAAACAATCAGTGATTCAAAACAAGCGAGGCGACGAACGAGAATATCTCAATGTCGCATGGTGGTTTCAGTCGCTGCGAGGGCTGGGTCTTTTTGCAATTGCCATACTGGCTGCTCCGTGGATAAGTTTTTTCTACGGCAAGCCGGAGCTTCTTAGACTGTTTCAAGTTTCCTACCTGTCAATTCTTTTTACAAGTTTTATCAGCCCGCGTGTTTACGTGCTCGAGAAAGAATTTAGATTTGGCCGGTCAGTGCTTCTGGTTCAAGGCAGCGGCGTATTGGGCACGGTGATAACAATCGTGGCAGCTTTTATGATAAGAAATGTTTGGGCCCTTGTTATAGGTTTCGTTGCAGAAGCTGTAATACTGTGCTTGTTTTCATATATACTGGTTCCTTTCCTGCCAAGATTTAGGATAGATAGAGAATGCTTAAGAGAACTAATGAAATTTGCTCGCAGAATGTTCGGCTTGCCGATTCTGACCTGGATCAGTCTTGGAGCGGACGTTTTGGTGCTGGGCAAAATTGTAGCCGACCACGAGTTGGGCATGTACAGTTTGGCCGTACATCTTGTTTCTTTACCCATCATTTTGTTTTCTCAGATAATAAATCCCGTTTTACTTTCTGGTTTTGCTCAGAAGCAGGATGATAGAAATGCTCTTTGCCGTGCGGTCCTTAAGATTACGCGGGGCGCAGCTATCTTCGCCATACCGTTGGTAGCCTTTTTGGCGAGTTCTGCAAGTGGAATACTGCTGCTGGCTTATGGTCCCCAATATGTAGCGGTTGCTTTTCCATGTGGGATATTGTTTTTGCTCATTTTGGTTCGAGTTGAAGCTGCAATTCCTGCCACGTTGTATTTTGCAGTGGGCAGGCCTCACTTAAATCGCGGATTTGTTATGTTACGTGCAGCAATCATTGTTGCCCTTATTTATCCGGCGATTGATCGTTTTGGACTATCGGGTGCTGCTGCTGTTATGGTTCTGGGTCATTTTGCAGCTTTGTTGGTGCAGATATTTTGGTGTCGGAGAGTCATTGATCTTCATTTCGGCCTGTATATGCGCTGTTATGTCCCCGGGTTGTTACTGGCATTGCCGGTGATAGGGATTGTTGGCCTGGTGCAGTTGTCTGGAGTGGACTCTGCCGTATGGCTTTTGACTGGTGGGACTTTGGCTCTCGCTGCGGCATTTGTAGGAGGCCTATTTACTTTGAATCACCACAAACCTTCTGCAGTTAAGAAAGGATCTGAGGATAAACTCGATTATTTATCTTCAGTTGAGGTTGACGGTGTTTGAAAAAGACAGCCCAATAAAGAAAAAGAAGAAAATATGCCTGCTTGGTGCTTCCTTCGAGACCGGCAATCTCGGTGTGAGTGCTTTGACTGAGTCGAGTATAAAGGTTATTCTTAACCGCTGGCCTGATGCCGAAATTACGCTTCTGGGCAGTGGGTATGTGCCTCGAGAGCATTGTATATCTCTGTCAGGTAAAGAAATATGTGTCAAAACGCTTCCAATCAGATTCTGTAAAAACATCTTCTTGCGGTATCATTTTTTATGGTTCGCGTTTTATGGCCTGCTTGTGAGAGTTCTGCCTACACTGCGGCTGAAAAATGCGGTGGCTGATCGCAATCCAAATTTCAAAGTGCTGTATGAGACGGATTTGGTGGCAGACATTACAGGGGGCGACAGCTTTAGCAACATTTATGGTTTTCGACGATTCTTCCTGGGGTTTTTACACAAGTGGCTTGTCATTTTCCTTCGAAAGAAATTTGTCCTCTTGCCACAAACATACGGGCCCTTCAAAGGAAATATAACCAGGGCCATGGCCAGATACATCTTAAGGCGTGCCAGCGAGATTTATTCGAGGGACCGGGAGAGCGTGGAATATGTCAAGGACCTATTGGACAGCAATAAAGAGGATGGGAAAATCCAATTTGCTCCGGATGTTGCCTTTGTTCTGGATTCGCGTAAACCGGACGATTTCGATGCATCACCATTATCACAAATATCGAAGGATGTTACAGTAGTAGGACTCAATGTAAGCGGTCTTCTTTTTAACGGCGGTTACACTGGGGATAATATGTTCGGCCTGAAAACGGATTACCGCACATTGGTCCGGGACGTTATCAAGATGCTCCTAAAAGAGGAGGAAGTAGTTGTTTTACTAATTCCCCACGTATTTCCGCCAGCCGGTTGTGAGGTCGAAAGCGACCCTAAAGCGTGCCTAAAGATATATGAGCAGCTAAAGCAAATATACCCCGGCAGAATATTCCTGGTCGAAGGCGAGTACGACCAGTGTGAAATAAAGTATGTGATAGGGTTATGCGATTTCTTTATTGGCTCCCGGATGCATTCATGTATAGCAGCTCTGTCACAGGGCATCCCGGTTGTCGGACTGGCCTATAGCAAGAAATTTCGGGGTGTATTTGAAACAGTGGACGCTGATGATTTTGTTGTGGACATGCGTCGTAGTGAACTAAAACAGATACTCATGACTACTGGAAGTGCTTTTGAGCAAAGAAGGATTACAGCAGAGCAACTCAAGAACACTATACCTGAGATAAAAAGCAAAGTCTTGAATATGCTCCAGGATTTATTATGACAGGTGAACGATTGAAACGGAGCAAATCAAATATGGCGGAATCACCAGCTACTGGAAATTTATTGAAAATACTTTTGTCACCACCTATGAACCGGAAGGGGAAGCGACTTTCGCCGATAAATGCCGTGCCGGCTCTTAACGATACCGGGTTAGGGTATATTGCAGCAGCCTGCAAGAAAGCGGGAGTAGACGTTACGCTTCTAAGTTGGAATGCAAACCTGGATATAGAGTCCTTTCAGTGCAAGCTCCTTGAGTTACGCCCTGACATAGTTGGTCTCAAAGTTTTTACGACAATGTTTAGAGAAACATATGAGACCCTCCATTGCGTTCGCGAGACACTTCCCAGTGCAATAACAATTATCGGGGGTCCACACCCCTCGACGAGCTACCCGGAAGATTTATTTATCGAGTTTGATGGCCTTCTTGATTTTGCTTTTGCTGGCGATGGTGAAAACGGAGTCGTTGAATTAGTCGACCAGATTCGTGTTGCAGGCGGAAAACCAGAAAGGCAAAAAATTGCGGACGTACCCGGTCTGATATATAAATACGGCAATGAAGTGATCAGCAACCAACCAGATTTAGAAGCGGAATTGGATACTTTAGCTCCTATGGACTGGTCCATACAACAACCCGCTTGGTTTGGTACGAATCATGGTCTGGATAATGTAAGCATAGGTGCGCTAATCATGGATTCTCGAGGTTGCCCAGGCCGGTGCTCTTATTGCCTGTCACATAAGATTAATGGTTCCAAACCGCGGCACCGTAGCCTGAACCTCTTATGTGCTGAGATCGACGAGTTGGTACACAAATATGGAGTTCGGGTTTTGGTCTTTACGGGAAATGCCTTTCTATCTGATGTGGATTACGTTCGAGAGTTGTGCCAATGGCTCATCGTGTTCGGTACTCCCCTAAAATGGACCTGTACTGGCGCGGCCTATGGCCGTAACTTACGAGATCCTAAACTCCTTGAGCTGATGCGACGCGCTGGCTGCACTCTTATTCATTTTGGCATTGAAAGTGGGAATCCTAACGTGCGGGAGTGCCTGTGCCAACCCATCTCTCTTGAGGAATGTACTGAAATCGTGAATCTCACTACGGAGGCTAGGATTCATGCAGCGTGCTATTTCATGTTTGGATTCCCAGATGAGACTGTCAGGGAAATGAACGACACAATCAAGTATGCTTTATCATTGCCAGCCTATTCAATTAGTTTTGCGACCTGTCTGCCTCTGCCTGGAACTTCGAGCTACAGAGCGGTCTTGGAACGGCAGGGAATAGACCGAATTGACTGGAGTGCGTACAACTTCAGAAACCCCAAACTGCTTCCCTGCAAAGCATCACCGGGACAGGTGCACCGCAAAATCTTTGAGATGAGACTACTGAGAAAATTCAGCTTTGCTCGGGGCCTGTACCGATTCATATACTGACCCGAAAGACAGAGCGCTCAGATCCACTCTAAAACTCACAGGGGACCTTATTTAGAGCCAACTGCAAAAGTTGAGCTGAGTATCTGTGAGTGATTTTTTCCGAATTGTTTTGATGGCAATGCAGAGTGGCAGAAGCAAATGATCCAGATTAAACTGTTAATGAGTTTTGGGGAAATTGTTTCGCAGTGCTCGGCATAACTTTGACAATTGCGATTGTTGCTTCTGTGCTGGTTGTGATACTTCGTCCACATTACGCCGTTGCTGTATATTTTACGGTATTATGCTGGTATCCCAATTATCTTGTGGTAAACATAGGTAATATGGACATATCGGCAGTTCGTATTGTGGTGAGTGTATTGCTTTTACGGTGCCTGTGCAGCAAACAGATTAAGAGTGCATTTGTATGGTCCCGGCTGGATACGTTGGTGATACTCAGTATAGCGGTGTATGTCGTGATATTTTTTGTCACCAGGCCATTAAGCATAGCTTTAGAAAATAGAAGCGGATTTTTGCTTGATACGTGGTTTGCTTATATGGCTGTCCGCTTTTGCATCACTACTCGTGAAGGATTTAGCACTGTTGTGAAATGTGTTGGCATTCTCCTTGCTCCGCTTGCTATTCTGGGCGTTGTAGAGGCGGTTAGCGGTTGGCAGCCTTATCTGCCCCTTACACAGTATTGTCCCTGGCGGCAAGGCATCCTGACCATCGAGCCACGTACGGGATTCAACAGAGCCGTTGGGCCTTTTGGCCATCCGATTATGTTTGGAGCGTGCTTCGCAATGTTTTTGCCGCTTATTTATTCTCTGCGTCACCAGAAGAATGCTTGGCACAGTTTGGCTTATATTCTTTCAGGCGTGGCGCTGTTAGGTGGTCTAAGTAGCATGTCCAGTGGTCCGTGGGCCATGGTGATAATGGCAGTTCTCTGTCTGGCGTTGGAAAAACGCAAACACTGGGTCAAACCACTCCTAATATTTTTTGTAATTTCATGTATTGGCACTGGAATTATCAGTAACAGACCCTTCTATCATGTGATACTTTCTCGGCTAAATCCAATCGGAGGAAGCTGGTGGCATCGGGCCAGATTAATAGACCTTGCAATTGAGAATATCGGTGAATGGTGGCTGGCCGGCTATGGCGAGCAAGACCCCGGCTGGGGTCAGTTCCTGGGCAGCGACACCACCGACTTGACAAATCAGTATATTCTGCACGCCGTGCAGTATGGTACGCTCGGAGTTGTAGCACTTTGCGTGGTACTGGCTTCTGTGTTTTCAAATTTGAATCGTTTACACAATGTAGCTCAACACCCTCAAACAGAGTCATTAGCCTGGGCTCTTGGCAGTTCAATCTTTGCTGTAACAGTCGTATTTATGTCCGTCAGCTTTTTTGGACAAATGCTGAGCTTGTTTTATTGTCTTCTCGGGATGGTTGGTTCTACCTGCAATTTTGCCCCGATGGAGCAAGGAAGGTCAAGGAGCTCGTTTTTGTGCAAATAGAAGTCTTCGAAAAACTAAGAGACTGAGGTTGGGGTATCAGGCGGCTTGAGTTGTATTGAACGGGAATGAGAACTTGAAATTTGGAAACCGGTAGAATCTTGAGGAAAATATGGAGATTATAAAAGCAACGAGCCTCGAAGAAATCGAAGCCATCCGTCCTGCCTGGGAGAAGATGCAGATTGACGAACCTCACCCAATTATTAACGCGAATATTGACAGATATCTTTCTGTTGTCAAAACAAGCGATGATGATGTGCAACCATACGTGCTCCTGTTTTGCCAGCAGAGCGAGCCTGTGGTCATGGTAATAGGACGCCTGGAGGAACACAAATTTACGTGCAAAATTGGGTACAAGGTCGTACGGAATCCGTCAGTTCGTTGCTTAACTGTTGTGTACGGCGGTATCCTTGGGCAAACAAATCCTAAAATTTGTGCGACAGTCGTTTATGAACTTATGCAAGTGCTTCGGAGAGATGAAGCAGAAGTCATTTTCTTTAACCAGCTTCGAACTGATTCGCATATGTATCGCTTATCCAGGGAAAAGCCCAAATTTCTTTGTAGAGGCCATTTCCCTAAGGCGGAAAAACATTGGCGGACAGAACTGCCGGCCAGCCCGGAGGTGCTTTACGGGAGTTTTAGCAGAAAACGCAAAAAGGAATGGAAACGCTTGAGTAGAAGACTGGAAGATGCTGCTGCTGGGCCAATTGATGTGAAATCGTATTGTGACGAGAGCCAAGTAGATCTCTTTGTGACAATAGCCTCTAAAATATCGGCCATGACCTATAAAGGTGCCCTTGGCGTAGGCTTTGAGGATACATCCCAAACGCGTACTCTGTTGATACAGGCTGCTCAGGCCGATAGGTGGCGTGCTTACGTGCTGTATGCCGGAGATGAGCCTTGTGCTTTCGAATCGGGAATCATCTATGGAAGAACATATTTTGCGGAGGCCATAGGTTATGAGCCTCATCGGCGATCGTTCAGCCCAGGAACAATATTATTTGTGAAAGTCCTTGAAGGACTATGCAGTAATCCTCGCGTGGATTTCTTTGACTATGGTTTTGGCAACGCTGAATACAAAGAAAGGCTTGGTACAGAGTCTTGGTTAGAAGCCTCTGTTTACATTTTTGCGCCCAGGTTCTATCCTGTCTTGGTCAATTTGGCTGACTCTTCAATAAGGGGCTTATCGTTAGGTCTGGCTTTTCTTGCAAGCAAGTTAGGCATTACCAGAAAAGTCAAAAGACGCTGGCGTGATAGGTTACAAGACAAGGCCGGTGAGAAATAGAGATTGGAGGTAACTTCACATCACCTTCGTATTGATTGGATTTTGCGGGCTTGCGGTTGTATTTATCTATGTTGGTATCCCACTAATTTATGGAAGATGTGATAGAGTGCTGCTGAGGCACAAAGCAATCAGGTTGGGATATTTGCTTTTGACATTTGACGACGGCCCCGGAAGAAGGCTGACCCCTGTTATTCTCCAGTTGCTGGCCGAGTACAAAGTCAAGGCAACATTTTTCCTTCTTGGCGGAAACATAACTGGGCGTGAAGAAATTGTCAGGCAAATAGCAGCGCAAGGTCATGAGATATGTTCTCATGGCTATGACCATCTGAATTATTGGTACGTTTCTCCAATTCGCGCTTTGTGTGATATTAAACGGGGTTGGCAATCCATCGATGACGCACTAAATGAAAAACGAAAGAAATATCCCTTTCGGCCTCCTTATGGCAAGCTTAATTTGGTGTGTATGATATATCTTATTGTAAGAAGAGTCCCTATCATCTATTGGTCAATTGTTTCAGGTGATGCCTGGCCATCAAGCAAAATAGACAGTCAACGCGCTGGGTTGCTGACCGAAAAAGCGGGTGGCGGAATAGTCCTTTTTCATGACTTCGATCGGTCGGATGATAGTGTTGATGGGCAGGTTGTTGCATCGATTCGTTCAGTCCTTGAGGTGGCGGAAAACGCTGGCATGAACTTCGCAACCATTTCGGAGCTACTAAAAGCGCGCGGACAGAATTGAATCTTTCACACGCAAAACCTGAACCAATATGTTTGTCGAATCATACGAATATACTTCAACTGGAGAGTGGCAATGGTTGATGTCGAGGCAATAAAGAAGAAAAGAACACAATTGCTGCTGGAATTGATGAAGCGAAAAGGAAATGCCAGGGTTCTGGATGTAGGCTGTCAGTCTGGCGAACTGTGCCGTCAACTCTTGCAACTGAGACACGAACCATACGGTATTGAGATAGTAGAAGAGTTGATAGACACGGCCAAAGCCAGGTATCCTCAGATCAAGTTTGAATTGGCGGATTGCGAGAAACACATGCTATTTGCCGATAAGTTCTTTGATGTTGTTTGGGCGGGTGATGTTATTGAACACATACGTTTTACCGACGTCTTCGTCAATGAAATAAACAGAGTTCTGAAGCGCGGCGGCATTTTTTTCTTGAGTACTCCGATGCATAATATGATCAAGAATGTGCTTATATCTCTGTACAACTTCGAAAAACATTTCGACCCGGAATTTCCTCACTTAAGATTTTACTCCGTTAGAAGCTTAACGAGTACGTTGGAAAAGAGAGGTTTTGAAATAGTTTCGGTAAATTACATTGGAAGAATTAGGCCGATTGCAAGCAGCATGTTCGTTTTGTCAAGGAAGGTAGAGGACAAAGAAGTGGCCAGCACGCACCGCTATTGAAAGACCTATTCACAATCGGGTGATTGGACGCCTATGAAATCAACTACAAGGAGACTGCTGGAATTTGTAGAATTTGTCAGCGCAGCAGTATATTTGATGGTTTTACTCATGCTGCGAAAAAGAACGCGACGATCAATCATATACTACCATGGCATACAGAAGAAAGACGTATGCAGATTTGAAAAACAAATGGTATATTTGGCCAAGAACTGCCGTGTGGTTGGCGTCTCTGAGATTGGCGAAGTTAACGCAGACATACGGTCTGCAGTTGCAATAACATTTGATGATGCCTTTGTAAGCGTGCTTGAAAATGCTGTTCCGGTTTTGAAAAAGTATGGTCTGACTGCTGGAATCTTCGTTCCCACTGACAATCTCGCGCAACCACCTCATTGGGAGATGCCGGATAACTGTTCTGAAAAAAATGAAATCGTTATGAGCAGCGACCAACTCAGCAAACTTGACAAAGACGGTTTTGCGATATTATCACATTCCGTTTCTCACCCTAACTTAACTCTAGTTGACAATGATAGACTACAAAGTGAACTGCAATGGTCGAAGAATATTCTGGAAGAAATTCTTGGACACGAAATCGTTGGCATAAGTTATCCTCATGGAGCTTTTGACGATAGAGTTTGCCGACTCGCTAAGAAAATTGGCTACAAGCTTGGCTTTACTATAGAACCGACTATGCTTAATAGTAGTACTGACTCTTTGAAGATAGGGCGGTTTGCTGTGTCACCAAGAGATAGTTTATTAAAATTTAGACTTAAGGTCAACGGGGCATATCAGGCCACAACGTACTTGCGGAGTACGAAAGCCAGTCTATTTCGACTGGTGGATAGAAAAAGGATGCTCGCGTGCAACAACACAGACACTAGAGAGCGTATGGAGGCACGTTAATTGGAGTTGTCAATTATCATAGTTAGCTGGAATACCTGCGATATCTTGTGTGACTGTTTGAAATCAGTTTTTCAACAAACAAAAGAAATTGACTTCGAGGTCATTGTGGTTGACAATGCCTCGACAGACGGCTCCGCGGAAATGGTCAAGAAAGACTTTCCACAAGTAACCCTTATTGAAAATTCCGAGAATCGAGGCTTTGCAGCCGGCAACAATCAGGGAATGGCGATTGCTGAGGGCCGGTATGTGCTATTATTGAACTCCGACACTATAGTCTTGGGCAGCGCTATTGCTAAAACAGTCTCCTTTGTGGATGCTCACTTGGACGCCGGCGTTGTGGGCTGCCGCGTTCTCAATCCCGACCGAACATTGCAGCCGACCTGCTTCATGCTCCCATCTATATTGAATATGCTGCTGTCAACTACTTACCTATATAAGCTCTTCCCGAAGAACAAATTCTTCGGACGCGAACGAATGACATGGTGGAACAGAGACAATGTTCGTGAAGTGGATGTCGTGGACGGCTGTTTTATGCTGGTGCGCCGCGAAGCGATTGATGAAGTCGGTGTGATGGATGAACAGTTTTTTGTCTATGGCGAAGAAACCGATTGGTGCTGCCGCTTCAAACGGGCCGGCTGGAAAGTACTGTTTACGCCAGGCGCGGAAATTATTCACCTTCACGCAGCGAGCAGTAAGCAAGTCCGACCTGCCATGACATTACAATTACGAGGAAGCATATTGCTTTTTTTGAAGAAACATAGAGGTCATGTCGTACACGCCCTGGCGTGTCTCCTGGTTGCATTGTTCTTCGTTTTCAGAGTTCCATACTGGCTGGGATTGGCAATCCTGCAGAAACAGAGACGTAAAGTGCACGTTCAAACAGCCCGAACTTACGCCATAGGTGCATTGCAAGCCCTGGGTGGCGGAAGCGGCCTGTGTATCAGAAGGTAAAATCGGAAGATGCAGAGGAAATTCGACGTTATTTGCTTCGGCGGTGAAGACTGGTGGTATCATAACCGCGGCCACATCGATATGCAATTAATGCGGCGGTTTAGCCGGACAGGCACAACAGTGTATATCAACTCAATTGTTATGCAAAAACCGAATCTGGGCGAGGGCAGGAAATTCGTTCGCAAGGTTGTTCGCAAGGCCAAAAGCATTTTCACGGGGCTCAAGAAGAGCGATGCGGGATTCTGGGTTTATAGTCCCTTTTCGTTGCCGGTGCATCATATTGGCGGGTTAAGGATGCTAAATGAGCTTATTCTGCGATTACAACTGCGGCTGATAACTTGGAAGCTTGGCGTCCGAAATCCCGTTATCTGGATCGCATGTCCGGCAGCGTGTGATGTTGCCGTGAAAATGAAACATAAGAAGCTGGTTTATCAGAGGACGGACAGGTTTGAAGAATATCCCGGCGTGGATGAGGAAACGATCAGGCAGTACGATCACAAACTGAAAAAGCATGCCGATCTGACGGTATTTGTGAACGAGGTCTTATACGAGCAGGAGCGTCACCAGTGCCAAAAGGCGATTTATCTGGATCACGGGGTGGATTATGAGATGTTTGCGTCGGCTCATGAGGATACAAATCGACCCGAGGATATCATCGATATTCCCAGGCCGATCATAGGTTTTTACGGCGGCTTCGCCAAACATACGACTGATATTGGTCTTTTGGAGAAGGTTGTTGATCTGCTGCCGGAGAAGTCTTTTGTTTTTGTGGGACAGCCTTCGTCGGAGTGTGCCGGGCTGAGGACAAGGAAAAACGTGTGGATTTTAGGGCAAAAGCCTTATGAGCAAATTCCGCATTATGGTAAATGTTTTGATGTCGCGATTATGCCGTGGAAGCAAAATCGTTGGATTCAGGCGTGCAATCCAATTAAATTAAAGGAATATCTGGCTTTGGGGAAACCTGTAGTCAGTACTCCCTTCACCGAATTGAAAAAGTATCTTGACGTTGTTTACGAAGCCACTAGTCCCGCGGATTTCGCACAGGCGATAGAAAAAGCTCTAGCAGAGGATGATTCTGAAGGAGTTCTCTCCCGCCAAAGTAAAGTGATTGATGCTACCTGGGACTGTAAAGTCAAAACATTGTTGAATGAACTTTCTCTTACCCGAAGTAGTTAGGGCAGGTATCCGTGTTGCGTGGGATGAGTAAGCGAAGTAAAGTGAAGATTTGTATAGCCTGCTCACCGGGTGGGCACATGGTGCAGGCCAAACAGTTGGCTGCCGCTTATGAGAAGCATGAACATTTTTATTTCACCTTTTCAGGACCCGTCGCTGAAGAGCTGGGAAAGTCGGCGACCGTGCTTACTATTCCAAATATCGTCAGGCACAATCCCTTGTCTTGGATTGTTGGAGCCATACTATCGGGATATATAGCGATCAGAGAGAGACCTGACGTGGTAATTACCACAGGTGCCGGAGTGGTGGTGTTTTTCTGTGTGTTTGCGAAGCTGCTCGGTGCAAAGCTCATATTTATCGAGAGCATGGCCCGGGTTGAACGTCCTACTTTGACCGCGAGACTCCTTTATCCTTTCGCTGATCTGTTCTTTGTCCAATGGGCCGGCTTGCTTAAGTCTTTCCCGAAGGCAAAATACGTGGGGAGATTGCTTTGATATTTCTGACGGTTGGCAATTGGCACAAAGGGTTTGACCGTCTGGTCAAAGCCGTTGACGAGTTTGTCGGCAACGGCGTCATAACCGATCATGTCACTGCGCAGACGGGCTATGGCTCATACAAGCCAGAGCGTTTGACAGCAGTAGATTTTTGCTCACCAAGCGAGTTCAGGAATCTGATTGCCAAAGCGTGGTTGGTAATATCCCATGCAGGTATGGGAACGATGATGGAGACAGTCAAGCAGCGCAAACCGATTATCGTTGTTCCTCGCCGCTCTGCACTTGGCGAGGTCAGTAATGACCACCAGCTTGCCACAGCCAGGCAGTTGGAATCCGAGGGCAAAGTGCTCGCAGCGTACGAGGTTACAGAATTACCTGATAAGATCCAGGAAGCCAGAGATTTCATGCCGGCAGTGGGACAGGGGGGCCAGGAGATCATCCGTGCTGTTGAAGCATTTATTGAACAATTGCAGGCAACAAAAACACAGCAGGGCTAGCAATGAGTGATGTTACAATTTCTATTGTAAGCTATTGCCAAAAGGATCTTCTCGATCGGTGTCTTGGGAGCATAGAGAATCTCGGGCTGTCGACTAAATGGCGAACTATTCTTGTTGACAATAACTCGTCGGATGGCTCCGCAGATATGGTAGCCATGAATTATCCCTGGGTCGAACTTATCCGACTCAGAAATAACATTGGTTTCGCTGGCGGGCATAACAGAGCTTATGCGCGGGCAAACAGCCCAATATTTTTTGTGTTAAATCCGGATGTCATTATTCTACCTGGCAGTTTAGAGGCACTTGTTGGGATATTTGATGAATTTCCGAAGGCCGCTGTTGCAGGCCCCTGCTTATTGAATTCTGATGGATCCCGTCAATATTCGGCGAGGCGTTTTTATACATGGCGGACAGTAGCCTGCAGGCGCCTTCCGATACCTGGTGGAGGTAAACATCATGATTACCATCTGATGAAAGACTGTCAATTTAAAGAGCCAACCCGAGTTGATTGGATATTGGGTGCTGCAATGGGTATCCGAAGGTCCGCATTCAAGGGAAGGAGACTCTTTGATACTCGTTACAAGCTTTACTTCGAAGATGTTGACCTTTGCTACTTCGCCCAAACAAGAGGGTGGGATGTTCTATATTGTCCCCAGAGTAAAATGATTCACGACCACCAAAGGGCTAGCGCAAAAACCTTTTTCAGTTCTGCAATAATAAACCATCTTAGAAGCTGGATAAAATTTTATCTAAAAAGCAAATAGTATCCAAAACCAAACAAAACACCGATGAACCGAGCGTAAAAATGGTTCTAAAACCTTCCATAAGAAATAACAAAGCTTTAATAAAGAGCTAAAATGGCTAAGCACTGCGGAAGTAAACAAAGTATAAAAGCTATTATCCTTGCCGGTGGCTGTGACTTTGGGCGTTGTCAACTCGCGGGACGGTTGCCGGCTGCTTTGTGGCCGGTGGCGGGAAGGGCTGTGCTGGAGCGGCTGCTGGTTTCCTTGGCTGATCAGGGGATAGGCAGGGCGGTAATCTGCTCCAGTGGTGGGGCTTCTTTGCTGGCCGAATCGATCCAGGTTGACGGGTGTATGGAACTGGAATTCCTGGACGAGTCCCTGCCGGTAGGGACTGCGGGGGCCGTTCGTGACGCCGCGGGCAGCGAGAAGGACGGCTTGTTTCTCGTATTTCCCGCGAGCGTGGTGTGTCCGCCGAAGATAGACGTGCTGTTGGACGCGCACCGCCAGGGGCAATCTGACTTGACTGTGATGTTCAATCCCGCTGGCCAAAACGGCCGGGCGATGGGGGAGGCCAGTGGTATCTATGTTTGTAACAGCGCTGTCCTGGAGCTTATTCCGAAGGCGGGCTATTTTGATATCAAGGAGGGTTTGATTCCCGAGATGCTGCGTGTCGGCAAAGGCGTTCACGCCGCGGTGTTGCCCGTGCACGCCGGCAATTTTCGGGATCGGCGAGAATACCTGGACGCTGTTGGCAATTACCTTCAAAGCGGTGCAAGACCGAATACCGATTTGAGAACCTGCGAACGGAGAGATTCGCAAAACGTATGGATAGCAGCCAGCGCCAAAGTGCATTCGGCGGCGAGGATTTACGAGCCGGTGGTTATTTTGGACGGCGCCAGTGTTTCAGACGGCGCGGTCATCATCGGGCCGACGGTTTTAGGGAGCAACGTTAATGTCGGCAAGGACGCCGTGGTAGTAAATAGCGTGGTCTGGGACGGCGCCCAATTAGGTCCGAATTGCCGCGTTCAGCGATGCCTGGTTGATTATCAGGCTGTTGTCCGGGCCAATGCTATCGTGCAAGAAGAATCCAAATTAATTAGACGTGAGAGAGCTTTGAAGGGCTCGATCGGAAACGTATTAGGACTTGCAAAAGAGAAGATGAGCGGATTGGATCGCCCGTTGCGGCTGCGGCTCGCTAAGATTAGCAAAAGAATGTCGAATTGGGCCGGGGCCGGCAGGAAGAGGCCCATTATGTTTCTTGGAGCCGCCCTTGTCCTGATTGCCTTCCTTTGGTCTTACAGGCCGGAGTTAGCAGGTCTTTGGGGCTTATGGCAAAGAAGCGACGAATACTCGTCCGGCCTTTTGGTTCCTTTCTTAGCGGTCTATGTCTTATGGACGAGGCGTCACGATATTGCTCGGTGCGAGATAAGGCCTTGCGTTTTGTGGGGTCTGTTTGCCTTCGTGGGGGCGCAGGCGTTCAGACTTTTCGGGCTGTTCTTTATGTACGGCTCAGCAGAACGATTGTCTATTGTTCTAAGTATCGGAGCGATCGTGTTACTGCTGTTTGGCTGGCGCCTTCTCAGGAAAGTGTTTACTGTATTGTTGTTCCTGTTCCTGATGGTGCCCTGGCCCAACCGGATTCAAGGTGCTCTCACACTTCCCCTGCAGAGCTGGGCCACCTCATCGGCTGTGTTCTGCCTGGAGATGGTAGGGTACGACGTGGTGCAACACGGCAATGTTATCGACATGGAAGGGACAGTGGTCGCGGTCGCTGAGGCGTGTAACGGCTTGAGAATGGTCACCGCTTTCTTCGTGATTAGCGGCTTGGTTGTGCTGCTGGTCAAACGAGCGTGGTGGGAAAAACTAATCGTTCTTGCCTTGAGCCTGCCTGTGGCGCTGCTTTGCAACACGGTGCGATTAGCGATTACCGCAATAGCTTTTACGATGCTCGACGGTGAGCAGTGGGAGGGAATATTCCACGATTTTGGTGGCTATGCAATGATGCCATTGGCCCTTGCGGCGATGGTTGCTGAGCTATGGCTCCTGAGAAAACTTACGACGGTTCCGACGCAACAGGAAGCCATAGTAATTACACGGCAAGATGGGTGATCTTAATATTAGGAGAACGAGGAAATGAATAATCTGGAAAAGTATCTCGATCAGGTGATTGTGCAAAGGTCTGCTAATGCCAATCTTGGAGTACCGCAGATGCGGCCTGAGTCCGCCTCTGATGCTGAGCCAACAGTGAACGTACTGGGTGGCTTGCTTCGCCGCTGGCATATTGTGCTGCTGACATTTCTGGTATTGTGCGCGGCTGGAATCCCGGCGATCTGGCTGTTGATCGAACGGTCCTACACAGTAACCGGCGCAATAAGGGTTGCTCCAATTCTAACAAGTATCCTCACTGGAGAAGAAGAGGTATATGGAGGCACACAGGTTTATCAAAGCTTTCTATACAGCCAGGCAGCCATGGTCACCAACGCCCGAGTGCTACAAAGAGTAGCGAGCGATTTGGCCGATAAAGAGTTGAAGTTTTTTGAAGACCGGACGAACAGGCTTGCCATGAAACTGCAGAGACTAAATCCCAAAGATGTAAAGCCCGAGCCGGCAGACGTGCTGAAGGAGGCGATATTAGAGGAAGTCATCACGGTCGCGCCGGTCCGAAGGGGTGAGCACATTTTAGTGAGTATGAAGTGGACCGACGCCGAAGAGGCAAAGATGATTGTAGATGCTTTCATCCGGCTCTACATAGCTGTCGAAGTTACCAGCGCTGAGGAAAAAGAGATGCAAGGCCTGGGTGTCCTGCAAAGCGAAGAAAGACTTCTCTCCGGAAAGCTGGACAGTTATCGGGCTGACATCTTTAAACTGGCAGAGGAGTATGGCTCAAAGAAGCTGGACAGCCGTTACGATATGAATTTGCAGCGTGTCGGCAGTTTGCTGGCACAACTCACCGAGGTGGAGGCGAGGAGAATCTATCTGGAAACCCAGGTTAAGCTGCTCGAACAGACACACGAAGAGACCGTCCCGCTGCAGGAGTGGGTGAGCATACGCGAGGACTACGTAAACAAGGACACGGCGGTGCAGGTGCTGACCAGCAGTATTGTCGCATTAGACCAGGAGCTCATTACCGACATACAGACTTTGGCTGCCACCAATCCCCAGATTAAGCAGAAAGAGGAGCTGCTGAAGATATTAAGAACGCGCCTCATTGAGCAGAAGGAAAAAACACGTGAGGCTTTCGCAGAGTTGATGAAAGAAGAAACAGCAAGCCAGAGCAAAAAGAAGCTGGCTGACCTGAAGGTGACATTGGAGCAGACACAAGCGCACGAAACAGAGCTTCGCAACCTGCTGAGCAAAGAAGATACTCAGACTATTAATCTTGGCCAAAAGAATCTGGCCATTCAGGACCTGGAGGACAAGCTGGCGTTCACCAAAGAGATGTATGATAAGATCTCCAGGCGCATTGCGGAGTTCGAAATGGAACGAAAGCGTCCTGCGAGGATCACTGTTGGTTATGACGCTGACATAGCCGGGATCCGGGACAAACGGGCAAAATACACAATGGCGCTTATTTTCGGCTCGATGGCTTGCGGAATGCTGCTGGCCTTCCTCAGAGAAAAAGCCGACCATAGTCTGCGCACACCTGACGATGTAGTCGAACGTATTGGTCTGCGAATAATCGGGACTACCACCAGCACCCACACGATCAAGCCGGCTCGTCTTACGGAGCACGTAGCTGAAGACTACCAAACCATCCGTGCCAATTTGGGTCTGCTTGACGGCAATGGAATGCCCAGGAATCTGGTTGTCACCAGCCCTGGTATGCGGGAAGGCAAGACCACTTTCGCCATCAATTTGGCCATAAGTGTGTCGAAGTCCGGGAGAAGGGTCTTGCTTATAGACGGTGACCTGCGGAACCCCAATATTGCGTCTTTATTGGGCCTTCCGAAAGGATCACGAGGCCTTCAGGACGTGCTCTTGGGGAAAGGACTGCACCAAGCTGTTTATTCTGTGCCTCAAAACGGCTTGGATGTCCTCGCTGCTGATTCGGGCAATACAGCCGATGCCTTCGAATTGTTGGCGTCTTCCCTGACGGCTCAGCGGCTAAATGAAATCAGCCAAAGCTATGACCACGTAATTATCGATACACCTCCTGTGCTGGCCTTTGCCGATGCCCTTATATGGGCTAAATCTGCAGACGCCGTTATATTGACCAGCTTCGCCGGGCAGACTACGGGCCCCGACCTGAAAAAGGCGAAGGAACGGCTGGCCCAAATAAATGCCAATGTGCTGGGTACTGTCCTGAGTAATGTCGAAGTTGGTCATCGTTATTACCCCTATGGCTACGACTACACGCGAAATGTCCGTTCAAAGACAAATGCCAGGCAAGCCCACAGGAAGATGCTGCTGCCGATGCAAACCCCGAAGCCTAAAGCCGACAGTTCTTAGCCTGGCCGAGAGAATAACGTCCCCAGACTCTTGACCGGATGTTAGCTCCCGGTCTCCCATCCTGTAACAGCTCGTAGGCTGGGATACCTCTAATCAACCTATGAACCTGATTATCGTACATAAGAACAAAGACTTGCCTGCCGGTGACAATGACAGTTTACTTCGGTTTGCTATTTCCAGCGAGCCTTTGGCCGGTGTTGTTCTCGACGGATTGAGCAAGGGCCTGTCATGGGGTCAGAGCAGCGTTTCTGCTTTGCGCCGTTTTGCAAAACGGGCTCACGCCGGGACGATTTGCGCCGTCCCGGAAGGCTGGGGCATTGAGCCTCACACGACCCAAACGGCACATATAATGCCTTATGCAGGGAAAGTACCCATCCGCTCACAGTCCGTACGGAAGGCCAAACGAAATTCATGGTTTGTTGTTTCCGACGGGCGATTTGTCACGCACATTAACAATGATCTGCTCGCGAACATACTGGCCACGACTCAGGTGGATGTGGTGGCGGTCAATGCGGAGTCGGAGTTGTTGGCGGCCCGCGAGAAAATACGGCTGACAGTCCAAGGCAAGGTGGCGGGTTTCCGTCGATTATACGACGATTCCGCTGAATTGGCGCCTCTTCCTCTTGATTGGCCTCATCACCTTTTTGTCAAGACTAATATCCTTGACCAGGTCCTGGATGATTGGGCTTTGCCTGAGTCATTCTCCAGCGTCCTGGAGAGGTGCCGGTCACACGGTTTGACGCTGCAGGCGGTCAATGTGGCTGGGCTCGCGCTGGACCTGGAAACTGAAGATGGATTACTGAATTTTTGTAGGGCCGGCGTTCGTTCGTCGCCTTGCGGCTCTTACACACGAATTGCCCAGGGCAGTTGTAATCCGGCCGTGGTTCACAACCGCGAGGCAGACCGAGAGCCAAGATTGGTTGGGAAAATCCTGTTGGGAAAAAATGTTCGTATCGGCTCGGATGTTGTCATAGTAGGCCCGACCATTATCGGCAATAATGTCAGAATTGAACGAGGATCTGTCATAAACTCATCAATCATCGGACCGCAAGTTCACATACCGCAAGGTCAAATGCTCCAGAACTGTATTGTAAAAGGGCCACAATACTGCGGGAAAGACCCGACCGGATCCAAAAGTTGCATTTCAACACAGGTTAGCAGCCATAAGGTGGAGTTCGGACGCCGGGAATTTACCAGTGACATTTTCCGCAGTTGGGGGATATTCTCCTACGCAGGACGCTTCAAGCGAATGGTTGACTTTCTCGCCGCGGTAATTGTGCTCGCTCTATTCGCGCCGATAACGCCTTTTATCGCGCTGGCGATAAAGCTGAATTCGCCGGGGCCGGTGTTTTACAAAGATAAGCGCCAGGGATTGCACGGAAAAGCATTCAACTGTTGGAAATTCAGGACAATGCACACAGGATCTGAGAGCATACAGGAAAAGCTGCGGGTTGTCAGCCAGGTTGACGGCCCACAATTCAAAATCAAAGATGATCCGAGAATCAGCACCGTTGGCAGATTCCTGCGGGACACGTATATCGATGAGATTCCTCAGTTCCTCAATGTTCTTCTCGGTCAGATGAGCGTCGTTGGCCCGAGGCCCTCTCCCGAATCGGAGAACACATTGTGCCCATCGTGGCGTGACGCCCGGCTGTCGGTCAGGCCGGGAATTACGGGACTTTGGCAGGTTTATAGAACACGTAAACCTGAGCAAGACTTTCAGGAATGGATCTATTATGACACCGAATATGTCCGAAGGCTGTCTCTGAGGACGGACCTGCGGATATGCTGGCGGACAATTAAGAAGATGGTTCGGAGTTTCATTAGTCAGTTCTGAAAATGCCCGCAAGGGCCCCTGGCGGGGATAATGTATGGATGTGAAAGGGTAGTCATATGCCAAGGAGATACTTTAACTGGAAATTGGCGATTGTTCTGGTGGTTGGTCTGGCTGTTTTGTGCGTGACGGCCTTTGGGCTGCGCCAATGGCAGAAAAGCAACAGGGCCGAGCGGGGACTTGTCCTTGGAAACAAGGCATACGAAGAACGAAGATATGAGGATGCTGCACGACATCTGGGCAGATATATTGGTGTTCATCAGGATGACGTGCCGGCATTGCTGAAATACGCCGATGCGCAGTTGAAGATAACACCTCTCAAGCAAAACAATGTTCGGCAGGCTATAGCGACTTATCACATCGTTTTGAGGGCGGACCAGGCCAATTCCGAAGCTGCTACACGGCTTATCGAACTGTATTTATCAATGCGTATGCCCGGTGAGGCCGAGTTAATCGCAAAGAAATGCCTCGACACGACCCAGAATCCGGAAGTCCGCATACTGTTGGCGACGGCGATGGCCCGTCAGCGAAAGCTCAATGAAGCCGCAGCAGAGCTCAAGAGCATCATAACCGAAGATCCTAATCAGGTATTGGCCTACCAGGCATTAGGGCAACTCACAGAGCAATTTCCTGGTGACTTCGCAGAACCCGCAGAACCTCCCGAACATTGGTACAATGAAGCGGTGAAGAATAATCCCTCCACGGCTTTGGCCTATTTAGCCCGTGCGGCTTTTTATCTGAGGGCCAAAAATGATCCTAATGCACTGGTTGATCTGGACAAGGCTGCGACACTGGATCTGTCTGAATCTGCGGTCAGGTTGGGCCTTGCGAAAGGGTTCATTGCCGCGGGCGCTTTGGACAAGGCGGAGGAACAGCTTAAGGCTGTACAAGAGGTCGAGCCGACAAATCAGTCCCTCTGGCAGACCTGGGCCGGCCTTGCCCTGAAATCGCAGTCGCAGGAAAAGATGGCCGAAGTAGCTGAAAGGGGATTAGAGAGCCTCGCTTATCAACCCTGGGATTTTATGCTCGTGGCCACGGAACTCTTTATCCGGGGCGGTGAGCTTGACAGGGCCACTGATTGCATCGCCAAACTGGACCAGAAGGATATAGACCCTGCGATGGTTGCCTTTTTGAGAGGTCTTGTAGCCAGCGAAAAGGGGGACCAGCATGACGCCGTGAAATATTGGCAGCAGTCGAGGGAGTTAGGTAATAAATCCCTGCAGGTTCAGTTGGCGGTGGCATCGGCTCTATCGGCTTTGGGTGATACTCAGTCGGCACTTCGGCAGTTGCGCATGTTTGTCTTCGAAAGGCCTGATTCGTTCGAGGGACATCTAACTTTGGCCAAGCTGTTAGCCAAAAGCGGAGATTGGACCGGGGCGGCAGAATACGCCGATAGAGCGCGACAACTTTCGCGGAAAAGTATCGAGGCTGCTTTGTTGTACTGGCAGGCCCGCGCACAGTTGTTGGCGGCGCGTCCTGCAGAGGAAAACGCCCCGATGTGGGAGGAAATAGACAGACAGTTGGTTTTGCTGGAAGATACTGCCGATGATGTTCTTCAGGTTAGATTATTGCGGCTCCAGGTTGCACTCCAACGGGGTAAATTCGCCGAAGCTCAAGGGTTGTTAGCTCAACTCAAAGAAGAGTATCCATCACATTTTAGAATTGCTATGGCTGAAGTTGGATTGCTTGTAGCTCAGGAGAAGGAAGATGAAGTAATCCCGATGTTGAACAAGACGATAGAGGATTTTCCTGAAGCTGTTGAGCCGGTTACCTTCCTTGCGCTTTTGCTGGATGAGCCGGACAATCACGAGGAATGTGAAGCGGTTATTAAAGAGGCTTTGGCGCGCATTGAGGGACCTCCGGCCCGCTATGATTTGACCATGCTGCTTGTGCAGTTTTACGGCCAGTGGGGTCAAGTGGACAACGCTTACCGCTTGCTTAATGCCCTCTCTCAGCAGAAGCCCAACAATATTCCCATAAAACGTCGACTCCTGAGCAGCGAGCCTGTTATTAAGGACCCTGAAAGGGCCCAGCAGCTCGTCGATGAAATCAAGGCCCTTGAGGGTGAGGGCGGTTGGCAATGGCGATATGAACAGGCGAGAGTCTGGTATAACGGCGGCGATTTCAATAGCCGTTGTCCCCAGATCATTCCGCTTCTGCAGGAAAATCTGTTGGCTAACCAAGATGATCAGGCAAGCCGGAGGCTCCTGGCTGCGACGTACGAACGAAGTGACCGCTTACAGATGGCACTGTCGGCATACCGTGAGGCCCTGAGCAGGTCGCCCCAGGATATTCGGCTTATTGCCGGCACGGTCGGGGCGCTTTACAAGGCACAAGAATATGAAGAGGCCGAGGAGATTTTGAACCGTGTTTCCAAAGAAGGGCTTTCCGATCCGGCACTTCAGCAACTGCAATATGAAGGTTACCTCAGACGTGGTCAGTTGGGATCGGCAACGGATATCTTGCAGGATTACCTCGGCACTGACCCCAATAACATTTCCGCCGGCTTGTCTCTTGCACTGTTGAAGATGCAACAAAACGACTTTGACGAGGCGCGTAAACTGCTGGACGACCTGCGGGCCCAGGAACCCAATTCACTGCCGATAATGTTCGCACAGATCCAGTTGAATGTTCGTGCGGACAAACCTGATGAGGCGTTGAAGCTGTGTGACCAGATAATAGGCAATCTTAACAATGCTTCGGCTTATGTCATCCGCGCCAGAACGCATGTCGCGCTTGGGCAAGCCGAGAAGGCAATAGAGGACTTTAACCGTGCCGTAACCATCGACCCCAACGGTGCTGGTGTATGGGTGGCCAGAAGTGACTTCTACAGTGCCACAGGCCAATCAGAAAAGGCGATGACCGATATAGAACAGGCTCTTTCTCTCGACCCGAACAACATCCAGATTCAAAGACGCGTTATCGCCTTGTTCCTGGCATCAGGCAGACCCGACAAAGCTCAGCAGGCAAGAGCTATTCTCGACCGGGCTCTAAAATCCAACCCTGCCAATAGCATGTTGAAGCTGCTCAAAGCACAAGCGCTGCTTGCCGAAGGAACGGCTCCGGCTATTGATGGCGCTGTGCAGATTCTTCGGAGGCTTACAGAGGATCAGCCCAGAATCAGTGGTGCTTGGGCGTTGTTGGGGGAAATCCTGCTAAGGCAGGGACTGCCGGGTGAGGCTATAGACACTGTTCTGCAAGGCCTTGTCTATAATACCAAAGACAGAACGCTGCTTATCCTGAAGGCCCGTGCCGAGGCAGCCAGGTCACCATTCTTGGCGATTGCCACTCTCAAGCAGCTAATGACTCTGGACCCAAACGACGTAGGTGCGGCGATGCGCCTGGCCGACGCGTACATCGCAACAGGGGAGCCTGACAAAGCGGTAAATCTGCTTAGAAGACTGGTGACCACTTGCGATACGTCCGATCGACGCGGATGCAGTATTGGCTTGGCTGTTGCGCTGTACAGCAACGACAGCAAGGCGGAAGCTCAGAAGGAATTTGATTCTCTGGTCCAAGCCGAGCCCAATGACCCGGCTCCTCTATTGGCGCAAGTGCAGTTGTTCGAGGGGGACAAGCTCTGGGGCGAGATAGAGCGCAAGGCCGTAGATTGGTATCAGAAGCATCCCGAAGATATTCAGACGCCTCTTTTTGTTGCCAGGCGTCTGGCCGCAGTTGAGGACACCGCCTCAAGGAAGACCGCCGAGAACATACTTAGGATGGTGCTCAAAGATCATCCCGAAGATGTTGAAACAATGAGCACCCTTGCGATGCTCATGCAGCTCGTGGAGCGCAGCGATGAGGCGGCCAAACTTTACCGGCGCGTGCTCGAAGTTCGCCCCGATGATGTGGTCGCTATGAATAATCTGGCTTGGATTCTGTGTGAAGACCAGGAGAAACATCAAGAAGCGTTTGAGCTTGCTCAGAAAGGCTTGAAGATACTGCCGAACTATGTTGATCTGATCGATACGCGCGGCATGGTGTACTACCGAATGGGTGAATTCGACAAAGCCGTCCAGGATTTCTCTACCTGCATAAAGCTCTATCCCAGCGAGACGAGCGTTGTCACTGCTTCACACTTTCACCTGGGAAGAGCCTTTGCCAAGCTCAACCAGACGGATAAGGCAGTTGAGAGCTTAAACAAAGCTTTGAACTTGAATAGCGAAGCTGGGGGCTTATCGACAGCAGACTTGGCCGACGTAAAGCGTTTGCTTGAAAAGCTATCAAAAGAAGGAGGTTAATTATGCAGCAATTTCCAAGATTAGTGACCGAAGATGTTGGCAGGGGGGATGGACCATATCAACGCCCCAAACTCATACTGCTTGACGACAAGCATTGGTCGTATGTCCAGAGACGCTACCATATCAGTCCACGCGAACTTGAAGTGGCCAAGCTTGTCTGCCACGGTCTGAGCAACAAGGAAATAGCAGAGGCCCTGAGTATAAGGCACGGGACCGTAAAGACTCACATAAAAAATATTTACCGAAGGATCCACGTCAAGAATAAGGTCGCGCTCCTGCTAAGGTTCATGGCTGATGTGAGCAAGCTTCTGAGCGAGTCTTCCGGCAGAGCTATTGTTCCAATCGTGGATGCCGAGGCCTGAGCCCAGATCGCTTCTGACGCGGCGAGATTCTTTAAGAAGTAGTATGGCTCAGTCGCGTCGAGTAGCTCCGGGGTAGACCCTTCGTCTACAGTCTGGACCTGGCAAGTACTTTCATGTGCGGGTCCTTCAAGCCAGAACCACCTTCATTCCTGTCCTCTCATACCACATCACATCTCGATCGTTCTCCAACCGTTCTCGACCGGCTTTGTTTCTGCCGGCCCCACCTGCATTGTTGACCACCAACCGTTACATCGTTGTCTGATCGCGTATTGTCTGCTGGCCGGACAGACCCTCCGATTCCCTTCCGGCTCATCACTACCGCATGCTTCTGGCCTGCTCACCGGGCCTGCGCTACCTGCGGCGTTATGGCGTTGACGTGTATGCGCGCAATAAGATAGCATTTGGCGATTCGGCATCTGCTGTGGTACGGCGGGTTCTTCCAGCGCTTGCTGGCGAGGTCTTAAGGAGGTAGAAATGGAACGATATGGAATGATGCTTGGTTGAAATAGGGACGCGGGACATTGTGGAAATTCTTCGTGAAGCCATGGGCGCTGGTGAGAAGATATTGGCGAAGCGAACGGAGTTAAAACGAAGAACAGCTGTTGACAGAAAAGAATACAACAGTACAATGACACCCGGAGTTGAAATCGTGTCCTAACTCAGAGACCTTTTTGTCTCATTCTTGCTGATGAAGCACAAGCGTGGAAGCCTACGCTGGAGATTCATGGGACAGATGAAACGTAGAGCATATCTTGACATAGAAACAACAGGACTTAGCAGGAACTACTATGACATTACTGTCATTGGGATAGCTCTTGAGAATAGGAAAGAGTGCAGAGTAGTCCAGCTCATAGGTGATGAGATTTCAGACGTCAGACTGTTGAAACTGCTCTCTGGGGTAGATGAGATCTATACCTACAACGGTTCAAGATTCGACATGCCTTTCATCAGAATTAAGCTCAATGTTGATCTCAACAAAGAGTTCAGCCACAGGGATCTGATGTATGATTGCTGGAAGCATAATCTCAAGGGTGGTCTCAAGGTAGTAGAAAGAAAGTTGGGAATAGGAAGAAATTTAGAGGGCATAGATGGATTTGTGGCTGTGAGGCTGTGGTCGGATTATGTAAATGGCAATGATGAGGATGCTCTGAATACTCTGCTCGAGTATAACAAAGAGGATGTGGTGAATTTGAGGATTCTGAGGCAGAAGCTGTGGGTGGGGTGAGGGTGTTTCCCGTGAGCAGAAGTGAGGAATATGTGCGGCTGGTTAACGCATGCTGGAGCTTTCGCGAGACACTGCTGGGAATCACCATTTGGGATCTTTGCAGTTCTGGGTTTCGGAGAAGGTGCATGGCACGAGTTCCTCACCCCAAATTTTTTTGCCAGCTCGCTTTGGGTGTTTCTGAAAGTATTTGTTCGTAAACTTTCGCACTTTTTAGGCGGCTGATTTTAATGATTTATCAACACAAACATACCAACCTTCCGATGTCTTTATTGAAAACAAAAATAAGACAGGGAGGTTGGCATGAATACAATTATTACTTCGACATGGGATACGATAATTCAATACTTTTTCCCAGTATTTACGGTTCCAACGACAGAAATTTTTCTCAATCTCATAACCGGATGGGTTCTCTGCACCGCGAGACATACCATCACCGGCATCTTGCCATTCGCAGACCCGGCTGGACAGAAAGCTCACGATGCTTATCATCGGTTCTTCCCGGACGCTTCCTGGGCAATGAGCGAGTTGTGGAGACTTTTGACGACTCTGCTGGTCAAAATATTTTACCCAACCGGTGTAATACCTACCGATCTGGACGACACCCTGTTTCATCGCAGTGGCAGAAAAGTCAATGGTGCGGGCTGGTGGCGGGACGCGGTTCGTTCGACCGGTACAAATATAGTCCACGCCTGGGGCCTGAACCTGGTAGTACTTACACTGAGAATAAATCCGCCCTGGGGCGGCGAGCCTTTGGGTTTGCCAATCAATATGAGACTTCACCGAAAGAATGGGCCGACTCTTACAAAACTGGCCAGCCAGATGCTCACAGAAGTTGCCCTCTGGCTGCCTCAAAGGCGTTTTCTGTGCAGTGCGGACGGTTTTTACG
>DAOWID010000128.1 GCA_030641115.1 Planctomycetota bacterium
GTAGATAATTCCACTTGACTTCTGCGATTTTTGACTTGACAAACAGCCACCTCTGCTTGTAGAGCAGAGAGGAAATCCGAATACCTAAGCACGAAATACGAAACAAATTCGAATGACGGAAATACGAAATGCAAAAACATAAGTCACAGAGGGCACAGAGGACACAGAGGGAAGGGAAAAGTCAAAGTGGAAAAGGCAAAGCCACAGGCTTCACAGATTCAACCACGAATTAACACGAATGGACACGGATTCTTGATTAGACGTTTGGGGGTGTGGAAGAAAAAGGGGCTGATCCGCCGCGGCGGAGCGGGCGGTTTGGGATTCACTGATAATGATTACGGCCCAATCATCGTTCGATTTTGAATAAGAAACTCGCTGGCGGCAATATGTCGCTGCTCTTGGTTCTACTTAGGTCTATTTCCGCTCGCCGTATAGACTGTGGATTGTGTGAAGAACTTATTTGTGGCGGTTGCTTGCCTTCTTCTTCAGCAGCAGGATAAGGCCGACAATTAATACTCCGCACGATCCCGCGATTATCCAATACTTGATTCCGTGTGAAGGGTGTTGGCCGAGGACTTTTTGCTCTTCATCGGAGGTCTCGCCGTGGAGTTCGTCAATATGCTGGAGCGCCCATGTCTCCATTCCTTGGCTAAGAGTGTCATTAAGGAACGAAGGGTATGGCAGCGGTTCTTCTCTGATGTGTTTAGCCATCCCGAGGATGAGTACGTACAATTCTTCCGCATTCTCGGGATCTCCTTGGTCTTCATAACTTTTGGCAAGAGGTTCTAACACTGCCTTCCATATTTTACCTCTGATGAAATCTCCAAATGGAGCGTATACATCCTCAATATAACTGCGTAGCTGCTCTGGGAAGCCTGCTAAGTCAAGAACCCTGGCCACTGCACGGCGGGTCTCTGTGAAATACGTGTTTAAATACTGCTTCTCCACGGCTGTTGTAATTTGCTCGAGCCCAGGCTCTTGGTGGCCGAGTTCAAAATGCAAGTGAGACCTGAGATAATTGTACAGAGCGTTATTGGGATCTCGTTTCTCAGCCCGGCTCACCGTCTGCCATATAGGGGCAAGCTCTTCGTCGAGCGTTTCATATAGCTGCTTACGAGCAGTATCAAAATCGCTCAGTATAACAGTCTCTTTACGTTCTTCATGGAACCATCGAGAGAGGGAATGGGTATGGGAGACCCTGACTTTGTCGGCACCTCTTTTTTCAGCATTCTTTATTGCCCTTTCCAGCCTGTTACTGAGACGCCGTCTCCTTGCAGTATGCAATCCACAGAGCCTTCCCACCGAGGCAGCGAGGGCAGGTCTGTTATTTGGGTCGATCTTCAAGACCTTGTCCCACTGCTCTTGCGCCTTAATGGTAAAGGCTTCTGATGTGGCGTAGTTGTCGTACAAAATCCCGAGTCCCAGTTGGATCTCCGGGTCATGAGCGTATTTGTCTTCGACAGTCTGGAGTTGTGGCAGAAACTCGCGAATCTTTTCCCTTGCCTCATCACGTCTTTCAAGCCATCTTGAGTCTCCTGGCATGGCGGCCATTGCCTGGTTGGCCGAGGCTGCGCATATAATGAAAATTAGGAAAAGTGCCTTTATGTTTGGATCTCGGATCAAGGATGTTCTGCGCATCTCATTTGCTATTCTTCCATATCCTCCCCATTTCGTAATCCGCAGGTTTCAGATAGATATCATACTTGGGAGTTGTCGTTCCACCACCGGCTATCAGTGTCTGCTCGCACACGGAAAACCAGTACGACCAGCACCCAAGCTCGTCTCTTATTGCTTCCCCTCCTTCCCATTCTCCGTCCCCTCCAGAATCCGGTTCATGATACATGGTGTCGCCGGCGCGCGGTTCGGCACACTGGTTCCCCTGCCGGTGCACAAGCACTTCGTTACAATGGATCCTCAGCCATGGCATCCGGCCTGTTTTCCAAGCGGTAGCTTTGTTAGTCTGTATTCCAACTGTGGGATAGCTGATTCAAGAGCTATCTTAACAGTGGGGTCTTTTTCGTCGGGTTGCATGTGCTTAAGCATTTCGAGGGAACTTTGGGCGCCAAATCCGACCAGGATCTCAGCCGCGGCCTTACGCACATACCAGGGTCCAGGGTGGCTAAAGAGGATTTCGGCAATGCGGCGGCCGCCGTCGGGGTCCAAGTATGCAATTGCTGTGATTGCACTATGACGCTTCGCGTAGATTTGCTCGTACAGTGCATTCTCGGCTGCCTCGTTAGCCGGCGCCAGCTTGGCTAAGCTCAGTAGTGCCAGTTTTCTCGAATTAGGGTCTTCGATTTTCGTCTGGAGGAATTCCACGGTCGCGGTGTCGCTGTGTTTGCTGACAAAGAAGTCTGCGGCTTCTTGCACATCGTCATAAAACACCCGGCAGCAAGGCAGTCCCGGGGGGACTGAGACCATATTGAGGGCTTGCTGGAAATCTGAGTCAATATCCTGTGAATAGCAAATGGCTGAAGACAGCAAGACGACTGCTACCCCCAGGAAAAATTGGTTCCTTAGGGTATTCATGGCTTCTTACTCCTTAAATTGGCGGGTTATGTTTAGGTATCTTGTTCTTTGCGTTCTGACCGGAGGAGCTACGATTTCTCAGCAGAGCGAGACCACCCAGACCAAGCATTATCATCGTCGCGGGTTCAGGAATAACGGTAGCTGAAGTGAGATTACCTTTAATATAGAAACCTCTTCTACCTGCCGAAATGTGAATATCCATTGTGCCGTGGTGCCAATGAGCGTCCAAATCCGGAGCGGTTGTCGGTAGTGCATCGCTCGAGAAAATATCGGTACTGCCGCGTGCCCCAAGCCAGATCTTTCCGAGCTCAGTGCCGTTGGAAAGTGGCAGATTGTTATAGCTATACACAAAGTAACTGTCAAAAGATCCCCCAGCACCCCCGGGATCATCGTTGTCTATGCTAACAAAAAAGTCGATGTTCTCTGGGTCAGTCATGAAGACGAACCCGCCGATGCTCAAGGTGATACCACAGGGTGGAGAATAATGCTCATAGCGTCCCGATCGCGCCCGTGTTGGATATGAATCCGGCGTAGAGGACTCGTAAATGTACACTCCCGTTATAGAATCACCAAGATTGACTCTGCCTTCCAAGAGACCACGGATATCGTTCACCCCTGTTACCTGACCGGTAATCGCTATAGGTACAAGTTTTCCGCGTGCGGAGCGCACGCCAAGACAGAACACGCACACAACTATCGCTGTGGTTAAGACAAACTGCCTTGTCATTGCTCAGCCCTGCTATCAATCATCTGTTCCACGCGAGTCATCATATATTTTACGTGAAAGTCCTATGAAAAGCAAGTACTTTTTAGCCTGTTTGGTCTAAGAGTGCCGGTGCACTAATTATGCTCCCACCATCTGTAGTCTGGGATGTTCCTCTTGACATTGGTACCACAATGAACGTCGCCGCCGAAATGGTGGTAGAACCGTGAATCTGCTTTCTTTACAGTATATCCTGCTTTTTGGAAGAGTCTTTGGGCATAATCCATAAGTATGTCCGAGTTGGTCTTATCCAGATAATCAAATTCCGGGCCGTGTGCGAGCCCAGTAAATACCTTGCTGCCATCTATCAACGAATTGACGTGGTTGGTTGTATAGGCGGAGGCACCACCGTAGTTATAGAAGAGGACGGGCATTTCCAGGGCAGCATAGTCCGGGTCTGCGTTAAACAAGAAATAGTCGCCACTCTCAAATGTGCCGTCCCACCAATGGTATAGTATGAAACATAGGGCTTCAGTGAAAATAGAGTCCTCGTTTCCGTCTCTTTTGCCGACCGTTGGATCCGTTTCGTAGGTGCCGGGAGGGTCATCCCAAGTTTCGTCTGAATTCGTGGACCATCGCAAGGTGTATTCGTTCAGGTCCACCCTGTCAAAATCGATTCGGTAATAGCGCTTCTGGGCGTTTGGAAAGCTGGGGAAGAATGCCACGAAGGCACCGGCTTTCCAGAGTTTAGAACGTCCGCCGCCACAAGTGTCCTTGGTGAGCTCTTCGGGTCCTTCGTCCAAGCTTAGTTCACTTCGAATACTGGGCAGCTCCGGCGGCCCGGCAATCCGAATAGTAAAGCAGAACCGCCTCATAGGCAGCTTTGATCACACTGTCGGCTTCTTCTGTCTTCGGAATCGTGCCGGACCTCCTGAGGTACTCGTAGATTCGGCCGACCATGAATTGGGCCTGCCCAGCAAACTCACATTTCGGCCAATCGCCAACTACGTTTTCATAGTGCTCTATAGCCTTGGCGTATTCACCCAGTTGACGATAACAAGCACCTAGAAAATAGTGGGCTTGCGCAGTGGCATGGGGGATTTCCGGCAGTTCAGCTATTAATCTCTCCCATACGCCTATGGCTTTGGTCAAACGGTCTCTGGCTTCGGCGACAAGGCCCGCCTTTTCCTTGCGAACGGCCTGCATATAATATTCCTCGCCAATTGCAAGTACTGCTTGTGGCAGGGCTGGATGGTCGTTGAAATCGGCGACTAAATTATCAATTGCCTTTGCGGCTGCGGCCTGATCAGCCCTGGCGATGTCTATTCCTGCCATGCCCGCGTTGGTCCACAATGCCTGCTCACTGGTGGGCCAGACTTCGAGAATAGTCTGGTATAGACCGAGGGCTTTATCGTATTCGCTGACGCTGCGATAAGCACCGCCGATAAGGCAGATGGCTTCCGGGAGCTGGTCGTGGTTGGGAAATTGGGTTAGGAGTTGCTCAGTGAGCGACTCGGCGGTCTCGTAATCACCCAGGTGAACACTCGTGATTGGAAGGCCCATCTTTGGCCAGAATGCTTCGGATGGGGCTACGCCTTCAGCGGCGAGTTCGTACATTTCGCGGGCCTTGGCGTGCATGTTTCTCCAGCGGTAGTTGTGCCCTATATCGCGAACAGCCTGATAGAAGGACGGGTGCTCGGCATAATCTGCAAGGAGCTTGGCAATGGCTGATTCTGCGGCATCATTGTTGCGAAGATCGATATTGGAGATAGCGATGCCCATCTGCGACCACATCGCGTATTCGGAGTCGGGGTGGTTGTCGATTACGTATTGGTAAAGGTCGGTGCCCTGCTTATGGTGACGTGTGCTGCGATATGCGTCGGCTATAAGGCAGGCAGCTTGAGAAAGGCGATCGTCTCCAACGAAATCAGATAATATCTTTTCGGTTAATGGATCGGCAGTCTCGTAGTCCTTAAGGCGGATACTTGTGATAGCAAGACCCATCTGTGGCCAGATGGCTTCGGAAGGGGAAATGCCGGCAACGGCGATCTGGTACATATCGCGAGCCTTGCCATCAATGCCTCTCCAGCGGAAGTTGTCGCCGATGACGCAAACGGCCCGAGAGAAATCCGGGTGGTTCGAGTAATCTGCAATGAGTTGTTCAAACGCTGCGTCTGCCTGCGGCTTATTGTCCGTGGCAATACAGATAACCCCAAGCTGCTTTTGTGCTTCAAGGGCGGCGTTGCCGCGCGGATAATCTTTGAGGATTTGCCGATAGATCTGTTCGGCCTGCTTGTATTGTCCATTCTTTGTCAGAGTTTCTGCCTCCTGGAGCTGGGCCGGTGCATCTGCCAAAGCTACGGCTGTCGTGCCGAATATCAGCAGACCAAGCAGAAGTGAGGATAGTAGAAGGAGTTTCTTAGTCATTGTTCGGACCTCCTATGTTACTGGGCGCCCGCGCGCGTTCACGTTGGATTTCCCAATTTCTTAACCGCCAGTTTTTTCGTCTCAAGGTAGCTTATCCAAAGGTGTCTTAAGCTGTAGATTACACGATATTGTAGGGCCGGCAAGGGATAAACCAGGATTTTTGGCAAATTTTTTGTTGTATGTCGGGGTGATTCCGTAAGTTCAGCTTTTGCGATTAGTTATGGGCGGAAAGTTCTTCATTTAGGCTTGGCTTTTTTGGAATTCGGGCCTTATTGCGGTTTACGCAACTAAAGGGAGCATGGGCAAGTATAGGTTCCCGGAATGGGGTTCTTAGGAGGGGAACTTGAAAGTTGTAAGTGCCTTTTGTCGATAAGACTTATGTGGGGTGAAAGTCTTGGTCCGAAAAACCGAACATGGAGTGGACTTTCGCCATATAAATAGATGAGCAGTCCCTTGCAGGAAAAAGTGGGCCTGGGGCCGTGTTATGGTTTGACAAACTGAACGGAATGTGATAAAATACAATTGGTGGCTTGCATTGGCTCGTATGCGGCAGTTATGCGGGCAGGTTCCAATTGTTTCCGAAAATAGTTATAGTTGTTGAGAAGGCTTCTGCAATTTTGCAGAACTCATAGTTATTGAGGTATGAGATGTTTGAGCGTTTTACCGACCGTGCACGTAAGGTTATGGCGCTGGCCAACCAGGAGGCCCAGCGATTCAACCATGAATACATAGGGACTGAGCACATTTTGCTCGGCTTGGTTAAAGAGGGCAGCGGAGTTGGCGCCACAGTTCTGAAGAACCTGGATGTGGATATAAAGAAGCTTCGGCTTGAGGTGGAAAAACAGGTTAAGAGCGGGCCGGATATGGTTACTATGGGAAAACTCCCGCAGACGCCGCGAGCTAAAAAAGTTATCGAGTATGCGATCGAAGAGGCTCGGTCGCTCAACCATAACTACGTCGGCACAGAACATATCCTGTTAGGTCTGCTGCGCGAGAGCGAAGGAATAGCGGCGCAGATCCTTATGAGTCTTGGCTTGAAGCTCGAAGATCTTCGTCAGGAGGTGCTGAATCTGTTGGGAGCGGGGGTCGATGACGGGCCGAGTGGTCTTGGAATGAAGATGGGGCCGGCGGTGGGGCGAAAGCCAAAGAGTAAGACGCCGGCGCTGGATAGTTTCGGCAGAGACCTTACGCAATTGGCCTCTAACAACGAACTTGACCCGGTGATCGGCAGAAAGAGAGAGATTGAGCGCTTGGTGCAGATACTCTGTAGACGCACAAAAAACAATCCGGTTCTGTTGGGCGAGGCCGGTGTTGGCAAGACCGCTATAGTGGAGGGCCTGAGCCAGCAGATAGTCAATAAACAAGTGCCTGAACTGCTCAAGAATAAGCGGATTGTCGTGCTGGACTTGGCGATGATGGTGGCAGGGACGAAATACCGTGGGCAATTTGAAGAGCGAATAAAGGCGGTGATTAACGAGGTTAGACGGGCGGGGAACGTCGTTCTGTTTATTGACGAGCTTCATACGCTGGTTGGGGCCGGCGGTGCCGAAGGAGCTATAGATGCATCGAATGTGTTGAAGCCAGCGCTTTCGAGGGGCGAAGTTCAGTGTATCGGCGCCACTACTTTAGACGAGTATAGAAAACATATTGAGAAAGATGGCGCTCTCGAGCGGCGGTTCCAGACGATAATCGTTGACCCGCCGTCTAAGGAGGAGACACTGGATATACTTAGAGGTCTTCAGGACCGCTACGAGGCGCACCACAGGGTCCGGTTCACCGACGAGGCGCTGTTTCAGGCGGTCGAGCTGTCCACTCGGTATATCACAGGCCGATGCATGCCTGATAAAGCAATAGATGTGATCGATGAATCCGGGGCGCGAGTTCGGCTTAAGAATATGACCCCTCCGCCGGACTTGACCGAGATCGAAACGAAGATTGAAAAACTGCAACGTGAGAAAGATGAGGCCGTCAAGAACGCTGACTATGAGCGAGCAGCAGCATTGCGGGATGAGTCCCAGCGACTCTTGGACGAGAAAAATAAACTGCACAAGAAGTGGTACGAGGAAAATAAGGAGGCGACCGGCGTAGTGGATAACGAGATTATCGCTGAGGTCGTCAGCAATATGACGGGCGTTCCACTGACGAGGCTGGAGAAAAAGGAAACGCAGCGACTTCTGGAACTCGAAACTGAGCTGCACAAGACGGTTGTCTCGCAGGATGAGGCGATCAGTGCTGTGGCCAAAGCTGTGCGACGCAGCAGAAGCGGTATGAAGGATCCGAATCGTCCCATGGGCTGCTTTATTCTGCTCGGTCCCAGCGGTGTGGGAAAGACGCTACTTGCACAAGCTCTGGCGGAGTTCATGTTCAGTGCCAAGAACGCTCTTATCCGGCTGGACATGAGCGAATTCATGGAAAAGCACAACGTGAGCCGATTGGTCGGTGCTCCACCGGGGTACGTGGGGTACGAAGAAGGTGGACAACTGACCGAACGGATCAGACGTCGGCCGTACGCTGTGCTGCTTCTGGACGAGATCGAAAAGGCCCATCCGGACGTTTACAATATGCTCCTTCAAATTATGGACGACGGCAGGCTGACGGACAGCTTCGGGCGGAGCATCGACTTCAAGAACGTCATTCTTATTATGACCAGTAACATCGGCGCTGAGTTGATCAAGAATCAAGCTGGGTTCGGCTTCGGCAAAAAGAGCCCCGAGGCAAGCTATGAGAAGATGAAGGATACGCTGCAAAAGGAGGTTGAGCGTCACTTCAGGCCGGAGTTCCTAAACCGCGTCGATGATACGATAGTTTTCAGGGCGCTAACGAGAGAAGACCTTCAAACCATCGTCGATTACGAGCTTGCGAAGGTGTTTAAGCGGCTGACCGAGCACGGCTTGAACCTGGAACTGTCCGAGCAGGGCAAGGAGTTTCTCATCGATAAAGGCTACAACCCCGAATTTGGTGCTCGGCCTTTGCGAAGGGCGATCGAGCATTACATCGAAGACCCATTGTCGGAGGCTGTCTTGGCGGACAAATTCAAAGGCAAAAACCTCATCAAGATTGACGTGCAGGACGAGGAGAACTTGAAGTTTGAAGGCTTTGAAGTAAAGGAACCGGAAGAAAGCGAACCCAAACAGGTCGAGGTCACAGAATCAAAATAGTGGTTGTGTTCCTTGACTACGATTTGCCCCGTTTTTGCCCTTTAGGCCTTTTGAATCAAAATTCTAAGCACTAAATCCTAACCCGGCGTAGCCGGCACCAAACAGGGCAAGACAAAAGGCTGACACCTCAACGAAACCACCTTCCGCTGCTAAACATCTTCTCTGTTCGCACGATCGCAATCTCCCTGCCCACCCTCTTTCGAGGGAGGGAGATTGCTTTTTCTGTTACTGAAAAGCTTCTGTGCTGCTGCCGGGCTGATCAAATCTGTCGCCAAATAAAAGACAATTTGGGACCACCTTTGAAGCAGCCCTACACATTACTCGTTCAAGAGAGAATCTGGCCCATTGGACACTTCGGCTCCTTCGACAGGCTCCCTTCGACAAGCTCAGGGCAGGACAGAGCAGGGCAAAGCAGGACAGGTACGCTCAGGGGTGACACGCATTTCTCACGGTATTTTCTTTTCATCACCCAGCCTCCAAAGCCAGATTCCCGCTGCGGCGGACGGCTGAAGCCTGTCTGCCCCGGGTCCGCGGCAGTCGGAGCTTTGGCTGCTCATCGCGATTTTGCTTGCAGAACCTTGGAACGGCTGATATAATGCCGTAAGATGAGTTGGCTTGGTCCGCCATAGGCGGACTGCATCCCGGACTTTCCACGTGAACCTGTGCAAGAGAGACGAAATCTGGGAGTCGTAGCCGCTACTAAGTTGATACTGTGGAAAGGGAAAGAGATGAAAAGATTGGCAGGGCTATTCTGTATTTTATTGTCAGTCAACACTTTGGCGTTAGGTTATGAGTGGAGTGCTAACGCCGGGGACGGCTCGGCGGGCAATCCCTACCAGATATCCACAGCCGAGCAATTGGCTTCCATCAGGTCCAATCCGGCCTTGCTTGATAAGCATTTTGTCCTGACAAACGACATCGACATGGAGCCGGCGGTTACCGGCATGGTGGCCTTCACTACCGCTGTTATCGCGCCGGATACGAGTGCGACTGTTGGTGGTGAATTTGAGGGCACGGCCTTTAGCGGTGTGTTTGACGGTAACGGCTACAAGATTGTGAATCTGATAATTGATATATTAGTGGATTCAGATTCTTCCAATGATGAGAATGGCTATCTTGGCCTTTTCGGCCAGATTAGCCTCGGCGGCGAGATATGGAACCTTGATATTGAGAACAGCTTGATCACCGGCGGGCGTCGGTCTGACTGGCTCGGCGGCCTGTGCGGAAAGAACTATGGGACCATCTGCAACTGCTACGCGACCGCAAGTGTAATCGGCGGGAGTCAGTCTGAGGGTCTCGGCGGCCTGTGCGGAGGGAACTACGGCACCATCTCGGACTGCTACGTGAGCGGAAGTGTGAGCGGTGTCGGTACTGCTGACTGTTTCGGCGGCCTATGCGGAGAGAACATTGGCACCATCCGCTACTGCTACGCGACCGCTAGCGTGACCGGTGGGGATTATTCTGGCTGTCTCGGTGGTCTGTGCGGATGGAACTATGAAGGCATCATCTTAGACTGCGGCGCGACCGGAAGTGTGACCGGCGCGCGTTCTCTCGGAGGCCTGTGCGGAGAGAGCATTGGTACCATCTCGGATTGCTACGCGGCCGGAAGTGTGACCGGCGATGCGGATGTCGGCGGCCTGTGCGGAATCAGCTATGCCATTATCTTGAACTCCTACGCGACTGGAAGCGTGACCGGCGATGATAAGGCCGGCGGGCTGTGCGGATGGAACTTGTGGGGTACCATCTCGGACTGCTATGCGACTGGAAGTGTGACTGGTAGGAATGATCTCGGTGGCCTGTGCGGATGGAACGAGGGTACGATCTCGGACTGCTACGCGACCGGAGATGTGGCCGGCGGTGATCTGGTCGGCGGCGTGTGCGGAGAGAAGTGGTATGGCACCATCCGCTACTGCCACGCGGCCGGAAGTGTGACCGGCGACGATTTGGTCGGTGGCCTGTGTGGACAAAGCCTGTGGGGCGTTATCTCCAACTGCTACGCGACTGGAGCCGTGAGCGGCAACGATTATGTCGGCGGCCTATGCGGACAAAGTGGACAGATCCCTGTCACTATGTCGAACTGCTACGCGACTGGCAGTGTGACCGGCGACCGCTATGTCGGCGGGTTGTGCGGATGGAACGATGGCATCGTGTCCTACTGCTACGCGACCGGAGGCGTGGACGGTAACGATTGTGTCGGCGGCCTGTGCGCCAGGAACTTGGGCGGCACTATGTCTTACTGCTACGCGAGCGGAAGGGTGAGCGGTGGGGACAATCTCGCCGGGCTGTGCGGACTGAACGAGCAGGGCACGATCTCGGCCTGCTACGCGACCGGAAGCGTGAGCGGCAACGATTATGTCGGTGGCCTGTGCGCAAAGAACTCGCGTGGCACCATGTCCAACTGCTACGCGACCGGAAGTGTGAGCGGCGGGGCTTTTCTCGGCGGTCTGTGTGGAAACAACGACCGAGGCACCTTCGGCCACTGCTTCTGGGATACTGATACCAGTGGACTCGGTACAAGTGACGGGGGAACAGGCCTAACTACTGCGCAGATGCAGCAAGGCGGTACGTATGTCAATGCAAGATGGGATTTCGTTGGTGAAACCCTAAACGGCGGCAATGACATCTGGACAATCAAAGAAGGGTTTGACTATCCCAGGCATGTTTGGAAGATAGTCAATTTCATCGCTTGGGACGGCGTCGATTTGAAAGACTACTGCTTCTTCGCCGAGCGGTGGGGGCGGACAGATTGCAGCGCGGTCAACGATTGTAACTGGACTGATCTTGACTTCTCCGGCTCCATCGGCAGTAACGACTTGGATATCTTCGCGACCTACTGGCTAAGCGGCAAATAACTTGCCGGTCTTGTCGAATAAATGGAAGTCTCATACGAAACATAGACAACGTCTGCGCTGTATAGCACGGTTTTTCATTGGCGTTGAGCCATCCCCAAGCTTCGCTTGAGGCTGCCACTCAGAGTGAACGAATTGGACTAAGAGTATATCCGAATAACTCTTCTGCGTTTGTCATGCTGAGCATCGCGAAGCATCTCGGCATTGCAGAGCCTGAGGCGAGGGTGTTGTTATTCCTGCGCCGGCCAGATTCTTCGGCTTCGCCTCAGACGGTGTCCTGAGCTTGCCGAAGGAATGACAGCTAATTGCCAGAAGTTATTCGGATAGGCACTAAGAGCGTATTACTTGATTGTTACTTTGCCGTCTTGAGTGAGTAATTTGGCCTCAGCGAAGAGTTGTATGGCCTGTGGGTAGGCGATGCATTCCTGCTCAAAGACCCTGGCTGCGAGAGTGTCGGGCGTGTCCCCTTCTTTGACTTGGCAGGCTCGCTGGACGATAATCGGTCCTTGATCATACTGATTCGTGCAGAAGTGCACGGTGCAGCCGCTTACCTTACAGCCCGCTGCAAGAACGGCCTCGTGGACATGGTGGCCCCACATGCCTTGTCCGCCGAAGCTCGGCAGCAGAGCCGGGTGGATGTTCATCACACGATTTTCATATTGTGCAGGTATTTTCCAGAGGCACAGCCAACCGCCCTGAACGACAAGATCAACGTTTGCGGCGGCGAGTTCCTCCTCTATGCGTCTGCTAAGCTCATCAATCTCGGGATAATCCTTCTTGCGGATGATCTTTACGTCGAGCCCGGCTTTCTTTGCCCTTTCGACGCCGGCAACGGTCGAGCGTGAGCTTATTACAACGGCGACCTGGGCATTTAGCTCGCCCCGTTCTATGTATTCGAGAATATTTATCAAAGTCGTGCCGCCGCCGCTGATTAGTACGGCGAGCCGAATCGGCTTGCTATTTTGTGCGGCGGGTGCCGGTTTGCCTTCAACGTCACGGCCGAGATTCAAGGCCTGATTGACAAGTTTGTCGGCTTCTTTGTTTTTCTCTCTCGGGACGAACCGGACGTCAGAGTCTTCGAATTCACCGAGCAATTCGATGGCTTGCTGGAAGAGTGGTCTGATTAGCTCGCTCTTGACTTTGTATTGGCCATTAATCTGCCTGACGAGAAGCTCACTGTCGCTGAAAACGGATATCCGTTTGGCACCGAGGTGTTTTGCGGCTTCGAGCGCTCTGACGATACTGGTATATTCGGCTACGTTGTTTGTGGTCCGACCTAAACAGAAAGCCTTTGCCTGTAATTGAGTTCCAGCGGCGTCGTTCAAGATAAAGCCTGCGGCTGCCGGGCCCGGGTTGCCTCTGCTGGCGCCATCTATGTACGCGACTATTCTTTCCGCCAATGTATTGCTCCTGAAAGTCTGGGATTGTGGTTTTCGAGTCGATCAGACTTGTGGCTCGCTGAGCACGAGTATTCTTGTGCAGTTAGGACATCGAATTATGTCGTCCTTGGTCATGAGCAGGTTGACGCACTCAGCAGCAATATTCATGAAGCAGCCCCCGCAACTGTAGGTTGGTGTTCTGCCCTCTTGCTGTTCAACGCCCACTACGGCCTGGCCGTCATAAGTTTCGGCGACACGTCTGAATATCTCCAATGAGTCGTCTGGTATGGTCTTTGCGACCCGGTCCCATTCGGTCTGGATTTGTTCGATTTCGGCCTCATGTTTAGTCGCAGAGGCGTCAGATTCGGTCCTGGTCTGCTCCAGCGTCTGTTTTTGTTCGTCTATCTGCTGGCGGATGTCTTTGGACTCGGCTTCATCAGCCTCAGTATCTTTCATCAATTCCAGGATTTGCGTCTCGATTTTGGAATTGTCGGCTTTGCTTGTATTTAGCTGAGTGAGCAGTGCTGCATACTCCTTGTTTGTCTTTGCAGTGTTGAGCGCTGCTCTTAACTTGGTGATCTCCTCATCTCTGCTCTTGAGCTCCAATTCCATGCGATCGCACTGCACCTTGGTGAGCAGGATTTCTTCCTTTTTGGTTTCGAGGGCGTTTTGGAGGCTTCTGACTTGGTTTTCCTGGAGGATTACGGTTCTTCTACATCTCGCAAGTTTTGCCTTGGCTGCTCGCAGGCGATTCTCGACGCTTTGAAGTTTTATCAACCCATGCAAAATAGGTCCCATTTACACTCCTTATCGCCGGCTCTATATATCTCAAATCCTTAATTATGCTGTTTGATTTCTCAGTCTGCAACAAAAATTTTTCTTCTTTTTATTTTTCGGATGATTTTTTTCTTATCAGGCTCAACAGGCCAAACAGAACCCCACGTAAAACCCATTCGGCTGCGCTCAGGGCAGGCGTGGCTCTAAATACTCCAAAAAACACGACTGGCCTTTCTTTTGGAGTGGCGGTGTGTATAATTGGGACGCTATGAAAGAATTTCTGCGAAAGTTAGTTCGGGCTGAGACGACCGCTGAAAAGGGCGAGCTGGCTGCGGCGCAGATAATTTCAGCCGAATTTGGCCGCTCAGGGGTAGATTGTCGGATAGATAGCTGGGACCAGACCAGGGCAAATGTTGTCGGGCACGTGAAATCAGATGGCGGCAGGAGTGCGCTTCTATTTGTTTGTCATCTTGACGTTGTTGGGCCGGGAGAGGCTAAATGGGAATATCCACCTTTTGAGGCGGTTGAATGCGATGGCAGAGTCTGTGGCAGAGGTTCGGCGGATATGAAGGGCGGGATTGCGGCGGCGGTCACCGCTATAAGCCAAATTGTCGATTCCGGCACAAAGCTACAAGGTGATATTATCTTTGTTGCTGCTGCGGGCGAAGAAACCGATAGCTGTGGGGCGAAAAGATTTCTTCGAGACTGTGACTGGATGCCGGAGCTTGCCGGCGTGGTTATCCCTGAGCCGACGGATTTTGAGATTGTGACCGCCCATCGTGGGATGTTGTGGCTTAACATCACAACGAAAGGCAAGGCAGCTCACGGCTCGACACCGGAATTAGGGGTGAATGCGATAGCTTCGATGAAGTCTATCTTGGATGAGCTTGAAGATTACAAGATTGCCTTTGAGCCTCATGAACTGTTAGGCCAGTGCTCCATGAGTATCAACAAGATTGCGGGCGGCAAGGCGTTTAACGTTGTTCCGGATGAATGCAGCATGGGGATAGATATTCGTACGTTGCCCGCGCAGGATCATCAGGCCATTATTGCTGATTTTGAAAGGATCTTTGCGAAGCTAAGATCTGGAAATCCCCAATTTGACGCGGAGATTTCGGTTTTCCGGGAGGTGGAGGCCCTGGAAACGGATTGCAGCTCTGGTTTCGTTGAGGATTTTTGCGCTGCTGTCGGAATCAGCCGGACCAGAGCTGTCGGCTTTACCACGGATGCGCCCCATTTTGCCTCTTTGGGACCAGTGGTTATTTTTGGGCCTGGCAAGTCGGAGCTTTGCCACAAGCCGGATGAGTATATCGACATCGCCGATGTCGCAAAAGCGGTTGAGTACTATAAAGCTATAGTCCTCAAGTTCTTAGGTTGAGCAAGTCGCTGGCTACCGCCAACGCTTTTCAGCCCGCATACTTGCAAGCCGTTTGGCGCGGCCAGAATATTCTCGCCCGGCGCCTTGATTGCCGTAAAGCCTTTTCAACAATGAACTTGGTTAAACGACTTCAAAATATGGTGCCCGTTCACGAGGCATAAGTTGCGTCTCTGGGGTCATTGCGAGGAGTTTTGCAACGAGGCAATCTAAAATGGTGCCCGTTCACAGCGTATAAGTTGCGTTCTTGGGGTCATTGCGAGGAGTTTTGCGACGAAGCAATCTAAAATGTAACGATTGAGATTGCCACGGCCTTTGAAAAAGGCCTCGCAATGACATAAAAC
>DAOWID010000004.1 GCA_030641115.1 Planctomycetota bacterium
CAAAACTACTGCCGTCTCTAAAAAGAAAATGTCACTTTTTGTCATTCCCGCACCTGCCTTCGCAGGTGTAAACTTGTCCCCGCGAAAGCGGGGAGCGGGAATCCAGGCCTGATATTCTCTGGATTCCGGGTCAAGCCCGGAATGACAACACGCAAAGGTTACACTAATTTATTTGAAACGGCACTAGAAACCATCGTTATCGTAGATGGCGTATTAGTCGGCCCCAATACTCGTTTTCTGCTTGGTCTGCTCAATCGTCAAAGCAGGGAAAGGCAGTCTAAGCAAAGTGTAAAACGCAGCGACTACGGGCAGTACAATCAGATCGAATCCGCCAAGAAGCAAGAATCCTATAAGAATGAACATTCCATATCGGGCGAAGTTTCTGTATTTGTCGATGGCTCCTGGCGATTTCAGCTTGGCGTAGACCATTCTCGAACCGTCCAAGGGCGGGACGGGAATGAGGTTGAACACGGCTAAGATAATATTGAAGAATACGGCCAGTAATACGGGAAAGCCTAAGATTGGCACCGCTCTTAGACGAAAGAGGTGGAAAGCCAGAGCCAAAGCAAGAGCCAGCAGTATATTAGCACCAGGCCCGGCGGCTGCTACTTTGAAGACTTGACTTCTTGTGAGAGCCAAGAAGTTGACCGGCACAGGTCTTGCCCAGCCAAAACCCACCAGAAGCGGCATAACTATCGTGCCCAGAAAACTGATATGCGCCAAAGGATTCAGAGTCAGTCGGCCCATCCTCTTCGCCGTGTCATCACCATATTTGTACGCCATCCACGCGTGCGCATATTCATGAATAGTCAAAGACACAAGGAAGATAGGCAAGACAAACAAAAAGGTTAACACTCGATTAGCAAACATTGCATCCCTTGCGAGAATAATAACATGGTTCCAATGGGGGTTCCTTAACGGTAGACACGGGCATCCTCAGCGTCATTGCGAGCGGTAGCGAAGCAATCTCAAGGCATCCAACTGCAAAAGGTTGCACGAGATTGCCACGTCGCTTCGCTCCTCGCAATGACCATGAAAAAACATCTAAAAAACCGCCATTCAACATAGCTCTCGTTTTCACACGCAAGACCTTGGTGAATTATTGAATTATTTGCGCGGTTTTCTGCGCTGCCGTCTACCCCACTCGTGCGCTCTGGCTGGATCATGATTCGGATTTGGCGTCGGCATTTTGGCCCCGACCGATTCACGCCAGGCGGCAAGCGCTCGCTTCAGTTGGCGAGCTTTTCTCGGCATTTCTATTGCGAGATTATTCTTCTCTCCTATGTCGTCCCCAAGATTGTAAAGCTCAAGTCGCCCATCCTCGTAGAACTCCATTAGCTTCCAGTCGTCCTGCCGGATCGCGCCGGCAGGCGTGGAGTGGTGGTAGTGTGGGTAGTGCCAGAAAATAGCGTCACGTTTGAAGCTGCCCATCTGCACGAGAATCGGTACGATGCTTTCGCCATCGAGCACTTGATTTGGATCAGGTTTCGCGCCTGCCAGTTCTAACATAGTGGGATAGAAATCAACGCTGCTGACAGGCACGCTGCATGTCGTGCCGGCCTTGACCTCGCCGGGCCAGCGGATAATCATCGGCACTCGGATACCACCTTCGTACAAAGTCCCTTTCTCGTCTCGGAGCGGCGCGTTGGTTGCCACAATCTCTCCCTTGCCATCGAACCGCTGCCGCAGGCCGCCGTTGTCGGAGAAGAAGATGATAACGGTTCGGTCATCCAGGCCGAGTTCATCTAATTTTTTAAGGATTCGGCCGATGCTGTTATCCAGATGTTCGACCATGGCTGCGTACACAGGGTTGTTGACACCATGGGCGGGCTTAGGTTTGTTCTCGTACTTCTCAATCAGTTCCTGCGGTGCCTCGAGCCGGATGTGCACAGTGTGGTGAGACAAGTACAGAAAAAAGGGCTTATCCTTGTTCTCTTCGATGAATTTGATGGCACCATCTGTAAAGCCGGCAACCTGTTTGTCGTTGCGGTTGCGAACGCCGGAGATGACACTATCAAAGCCCTGCTTGTCAGGCAAATAAGGCTTGCCGCCCAGATGCCATTTTCCGATGTAACCCGTGGCATAGCCGTGCTCTTTGAGTACGTCTGCGGTGGTGACAGATTCCAATGGCAATTGCAGGCGGTTCTCAGGGACCGTGAGCTTCGCCCAGGGTCTATAATGGCCGGGAATAAAATCGGTTATACCCACCCTCGCCGGATACTGACCGGCAAGGATGCTGGCACGAGTCGGAGAACATACCGGGCAGGCGGCGTATGCATCAGTGAAGCGTATCCCCTGCTCGGCCAGCCGGTCGATGTTCGGCGTCTCATGAAACTCGCTGCCATAACAGGCTAAGTCCGACCAGCCCATGTCGTCAACGAGAATGAAGAGGAAATTGGGCTTCTTATTAAGCCCGGGAGCCGGGCTTGCATCCGCGGTGTTGGACGATTTACAGCGAATGGCAAGCGCCGCTGCCCCTACGCCCATTGCTCTGAGCAAATCGCGACGTGTGTAGGTATCTCTGCTCATATCCACTTTCTCCAAAAGATTATGGCACCTTCAAATGCTTGAAGAAGAACTTGAGCATCTGGTCAAAGGGCTTACTTGGCAATGCTGGGTTCTCGGCCTTCAGGAGCATCTGACATTCTACTCCGACCTTGTCACACTTTCGTTTGATGGCAATGCTGTGCCTTGGGTGATGGACATAGTGGCCGTGGTTGGTTGGATCAACGTTTTTTCCCGCAGAAGACACAAATACCGGGCAATCGTCCTTGGATAGCAGACCCAGCATGTCCACGTCTGCCCGAATCGCCTTGCCCTTGGGACTATACAGATCATTAGGGTCCTTCAAACCATAAAAGCGATACAACTCCCCTACAGGGCTTCGTGCTCGCTCGGGATACTCACCGATAACATCGGACCACCGCTCAAAATCATAAGAGAATTGCCCATTGAGAGATGCGGCCACGGCCAAACGGGATGACTCACGCAGGACCGGGTCGCTACTATTTGGATCAGCCAAATCATCGTGAAAGGCCAGCCACAGGGATGTCCCTGCCCCAGCCGACCCGCCAAACGAAGCTATCCGCTTCTTGTCAATGTTCCAAGCACGAGACCTGTGACGCAGGAACTGGATCGCACGAGCAGCATCGCGAAGGATGTCCTGGATGGGGGCGTGCTCGCGAAAACGATAATTGATAGCCGCGACTGAAACACCGGACTTTAAGCATTTATCAATGACAGCGGGATTGACGCCTTTCTTGTCGCCGCCTTTGAACCCGCCGCCGTGGATGTAGACCACCAATGGCGTAGGCTTGTCCGATTTGGCCTGATAGAGGTCCAACACATTCCGCTGGTGGGGCCCGTACTTAACATCAGCAAACGTTGGCTTCGGACGTCCCGTGGCAGATGCACCTGCACGCTCGGCCCTCTGACGCCCACTTCTCTGCTTCTTCTGAAAGGTTCGGGCCTCGGACATGGTAAGGACACCGTCTCCGTTGGCATCGGCTTTAGGGAACCGCTCTAACATTTTCCGCAGCCGAGAATCATTCGTAGAATCGGGCTCAGCCGCGGTCAGTCCGCACGTGCACACAAGAAAGGACAAGATTGCCAATGCTGCTTTATGCCGATTCATAATCTGCTCCCATTTAATACATGGTGACAATCATTTTCCCAGCAAATCACCTCAAATAGCCCAGCTACATCGCTGCCTCTTTTAAAATACCAAGAATATGTTCAGCACACAACGCGCAGGAATAATATTCTTTGCGGCGCGTGTCACTCAATAGGGATTGTGTTGCCTGCGAACTGATTCGCAACTGCTACATGGGCGTGATTAGGGGAGTGACAGTGAGTGAAGGATGTTACCTCCAAATATCACTGTTTCAGGCCGCTCAAGTCCGGCTCGATCTTCTTGTTCTCTCTGATCATTTGATCCCACGTCATCATCGTATTCCTCCTGCCCGCCTCACGACCCAGTATGGTCGCAAGCGTGCTGTTGACGCTGGATTGAACCGTCGGATTATCGTAGACGCCATTCACAATGCTCTTGTGGAACGTGTCGAGATTCCTGGAGATTCCACCGACATAAAGATTCTCGACCACTCCACCTTTGTAACCCCCTCTATTGCCTCGTATCCACGCCTTTCCGTCATAGTTTGTTTCCATGTAACCGTGCTGCCCATAGGCAAAGCAGTTGCAGACAAAACCATGCGTGTTCCTAAGATGCTCGCCGCGGTGATTAAGTATCAGCCCATTCTCGAACTGGTAGGTAAGCGAATAGACATCATAAGTGTCCCCATGAGGGTCCGGCTTGGCTTTTCTGGAACAGCCCATCGCACTCGTCGGCCGTGCACCGGCAATCCACAGGGCCAGATCGATAGCATGAATATCGCAATTGACAATCATTCCGCCGCCAAGCTCAATGTCATTAACCCATATCAATCTTCGCAGTCTGCTTTCGACCGTTTTGGTCTTCGGCGGATCGGCGAATCCATCGTCCGTGTAGATTGAGCTAAGCAAGCTGACCTTGCCGATGAGTCCTTCGTGACAGCGCTTGACGGCCTCGATATTAAAGGCGTCGGTCCGAGTCTGAAAATCGACCATAAAGACGAGCTTGTCCCGTGTGGATTTCTTTCCGAGTTCGCCAATTGACAGGCATCCCGGCACATCAACTGCCACGGGCTTGGCGACATATACGTGACAGCCTGCATCGACCGCCGCAGCCGCATGTTCCGGAAAAAAACAAGGCGGTGTTTCAAGAAATACCGCGTCCACCTTGCTGGCAATGAGTTTTTTGTAGCCTGAAAGTCCCGAAAACCGGCGTGACTTGGGAACGTTGAGTCTGTCCCCCACTCTTTGCACGACTTGACCGAAGTAGTCCGCAACCGAGACAACCTGGAAACCCTCGTGCTTGGTCAGCATGTTTGCAATCAAGTTACCCCTGCCTCCAAGACCGATGCAGCCGACTTCCACCTTGGAATTGGCCTGCGAACCACGAACGAGCGATGGCTTCATGATAGCCAAAGACGCCGCCGTTGTCGCCATACCCGTAATGAATTTCCGACGGCTGAGAGTATTCTCCTGGCTTCTCGGCTTATTTGATTCTTTCGCCATTTTACGGTACTCCTCTGAAAAGTCTCTTTGCACCGAAATCGAACCCGCCCCGGTTCTCTATGATTCTTGAAAAAAGTCTATTGCGGTGGGATAACCTATCCCCTTGTTCTTCTATGTGGGACCCTTTTGTCCCTTGGACTTCTGGCTGGAATCTCCTTGATTTCGGGCCTACGTTCGCGAATTCTTTCTGCGGCAGAAAATTTGCCGGGCGTTCTCTGAGCCAGCACTAATAAAGCATTTTTACACACTTCTCTTGTCTCAATGTGCTTGTCTCTCAGGCCTTCTTGCAAGACACCGAATGCCATCTCTTTCATCCTGCCCTGCATTTTTCTAAGTCCGTACGTGGCGGCGGATTTCGTGCCCGTTGGCGCCTCACCGAACAAAGCTTCTTTCAGGACGTCTAAACCGTCCTCCTGCATCCATGCCAAGCGAGAAGCAGCCCGTCTTCTTGTGAATGCGTGGGACGAATACAGTTGCTCTCGCACCTTCGCAAGAAGCTTAACAGCCGTGCCGTCTCTCTCTCGCCCTGAAGGTTTCCTTCGTTCCAAATTCATATAGCCACCACTAATGTATCGGCAAGTCTGCATGAAATTCTTAAGGCCTTGTCGCTGTGATGTGCAGCAGGTCAGGTTTTTCCCTTCACACTGCGCATGGATGGTTCGAATTCGTCAAACCGAGGGATGCTTCAAACGACATGCCAAATCGTCGTTATTTGGCATGGCATTTCTCACAGCATCTTCTTTTCATCACCCAGCCTCCAAAGCTTGTCCTGAGCGCAGTCGAATGGGCCAGATTTCCCCGCGGCGGACGGGTGAAACCTGTGTTATTGGCTTTGCCTGCTCATCTGGCTTCGCCTGGGGGGTGATAAAAAAACAGTCTGTATGCAAAGCACGCCTCCGTTCAATTATGTGATCTCTGCGTTTGTAATCGTGAGAAATGCCGACCTAAAAATCCCCAAAGCGCCCCCCGAAACTCGCGTCGATCCATACCCAACTCTCAGAATAATTGAAAGCACGTCAGCCAAAGGCGGAAAGACGAACCTGATTATCAACAAAAGTGTGGCAGGAAAGCCCAGTCCAATTCAATGAATAACGGCCCGGCTCAAGTGCGACGCGTTAGCTGCGTCACCTGGAGCAGAATTTCAGAACATCCGTAATTAATCACTCCTTTTACTGGCAAGATTTATAAAAAGATATCTTCTATTACGTATGAAATAAAGACCTTTAAAGAAAGGTGGCACATTGAGCTGCGCTCGAAGAATGTACTCTCTTTCGTTGAGCTTTCTGACATCTCCGAAGATTTTGTGCATCCATCTTGTTCCAAAAGCTGGTACACCGAATGAGGACCACGTTGGAATCCGGCAAATCAAATAATCAGCACCCTTGCTAAAGCTTTTCCAAAGCATTTTATTGATCCAGTTTTTTTGGTGCTTAGAAGGTAATGATGGTTTGAAGAATACATGGTCCTGAGAAATAGAATCATCGATATATTGAGTCAGTGTCTGACGTGAAAGAGATTTTACTTCAAAATAGAGGTTAGTTTTGCTTCTTTTTGCAAGGATGTCACATGAACGGTTGCGTTTTCCATTGGGAGATAAAATTGGCGAGCTTTTGTGTTCCATGGCTATTATATTTAACTTAAGGCTATGCGAAGCGAACCAAACAGCGTGAAACTCAGTAAGTTGGTTGTAATATTTACTTTGTGACTCATTATTTTCTATTTTGATATTAGCAAGGTCAAGAAAGCATTCTTTAAGATTTCGTACATGAGGCAATTTCTGAATACAATAAGCAGGAAACCTCAATGCACGCCAGTTACCACCCGCTAAATCTTCAGCTAAATATGTATCTTTCTCCAATGATAAAGAGAGCTTTTGGGCATATCCTTCAATTATCTGTTTCTTTGTCTTCATCCTTCTAGCACAATAACATGCAACACGATACCTATGGCACAAGTTTCCACCGATGTTATCCTACCATTATGCTAACTTCAACAATAAATGCCCTACCCTCTCGTACAGTATCGCGTTACCCATGGGTCGGACCCTGCTGCTCACACGCACCCTTTATGCACCACGCCTTGCGACAGCATGCTATGGCGATGCCATACTATTAGATAAACCTCACTTTTCGTTACGATTCTTAATTATTTGCATAGCCTGGTCGAACAACTTCTTTGAATTATGGTGCCCATAGAGGTATGAAATTACCATGACGATTACGCAAAACACTATCGAGGTTACCACGCCACGCCAATCAATGCCAAGATCGTCAATGCTGAGAGGCCATAAAGCATTGAGCATTTGCAGAGCAAATGATAGAAGTAATAGAAACAAACCTACACGAGTGTCTACAGATTGCTTTGAGAGGCTTCTAAGTGTCGCTCCATGATAGTCAAAGTGCGGAATACTAAGCTCTGCAATTGTCTTGGCTGACAGACCTAAATTTGCCTTTAATAGAAAGAAGGATGCTTCAACCGTTAACATCATAACAGACATCTGAATGAACGTTCTTACCATTCAATTTCTCCGAAATTATTCACCCCATGACGTAATAATATACAACGCTTTTCGCCCAACAATTTAGTCTTCCGGAAATAAAATGTCAAGAAAAACCAGGTAAAGGACTGTCCCTATTTTCACGGGCGGACTTTTTGTTTTTGCCGTAATCCCGTAAGGGATCCCTATCGGGAGGCATCCTGCGGAGAGAATTGGTATTTCGAAAATTCGATATTGTTTAGAACTTAGGATTTATTCGTCAGGTATTACCTCGGCACAGCTTTTCAATATCCCGTGCTACAATCTCCGCAATGATTTGTTGGCGCTCTAACGCCATCGGTGTCGGCTGCTCGACAAGATAATCAACGGACTCAGCTTGCTGCTCTTGCTTTGCAGATTCAACATTCTTGCCTGGCCCTTTTCTTCTGGCTGAGGTGACCTTTCGCTGCTCGGCCATAATCTCTTCAGCCAGATCGAATTTAGGTATCTCACTTTCTTTCTGCCCTTTGTCTGTCGGTTCCGCCGGCATATCTTTAGCAGGGACTGTTCCCTTCTTTGGATGTGAGCGATTCAAATTATCAGAGGCTCGTTTTTGCTTGTTCTTGGATGATGAAGTCTTCTTCTTAGTGGTTTTTCTTTTCTTTGAACCGGTCTTCGCCGGTATTATATCTTCTGCGCGAAGGAC
>DAOWID010000145.1 GCA_030641115.1 Planctomycetota bacterium
CCGCGCAGCTCGGTCATTAACCCAGGCAAATCGGCAGCCCATGTAGAGTTGCTCCGGCGCAACTTTCTTGACTTCCTCGCGGATAATGCTGAAGTAGGTCTCGGCAGTTTTCGTATAGAAGCTCGTCAGATCCGTCCTGGCCCTTTTCGCATCCGGCGATTGCTTGGTTTGCAGCAGAGCCTCCCACGATGCGTGTTCCGTACCCCAGGCAGTGTTGAGCTTATCGATGGTCTTGTACTTGGCCTTGAGGTCATCCACAAAGACCTTCTTAGCAGGCTGGTCGGGCGGTGAAATCAGTGCAGCCACAGCCAGTGACACCTCATCTCCCCAGGCCAGCTCGTTATTGACAAAGTACCCGACGCACCATGGGTCACCAGCCGATGTCTCCTTTTCCCTTGCCAAGCGCTGGCGTAACGCGCTGCGGAAGCTCGGATCAAAGACATCGTAAAACTTGCCCCAATAACCCTTCGAGCCCTCCAGCCTCCTGGCATTGAAACTGATTGTACTGACGTACGGCGTCTTGCGCATCAGGTAGATGCTGCTGTCCGACCAGTTGGCAATGGTATTGATGCCCCAACTCCTTAGTCGGCGGTGGGTGATCTCGGCAAAGGCGCGCTGCCAATCCTGGCCATACTTCCGCAAAAGGTTCGCTCGACTGAAATCGTAAGTTTTATACGGCGAATGATCTTTGTAGTAGCCATGCGGCGCCCAACTGCCCGTCCCATAGAACTTTGCAAACGGCGAATCAGGCTTGGGCAGATTGTGGAAATAATGTTCGCGGTCAGTGATGGGCGTGTCATTTCCACTGCGAACACAATCAATGCCGTGCGACCAGAACAGTCGGCCTTGCGGATCGACCATCCACCACTTGCCACGGTACTTCTGGACCTGGAAGAAGCCCGTAGCCTTGAGCTTGGGTCCGGCAGACCAGCCGCCATACTCGTTCTGGCCAACCGGGCCGGAATTGACCGAAAGGTCCTTCTGTTCAACCCTACTGTGAGCAATCAACTCCTCCAGAGAATGTGTCTTGCCCGGCCAGTCTTTGTGGATGTACTGGCCAAACTCATCGATGAAGGGAAAGAAAGTCTTGGCATCGAGTGTCTCGACGCGGCCCCCGGCACAGACATTGTCGATCGTGAATATGTGGTTAATGCTCGGCTTGGTAATGAACACAAGCAGTTGAGTGACATTTGAGGTGTCGATCTTTCCGGAATGCACCGGCGCTGCTCGCATGCCTATCAACTCCACAGGTTCGGAAAGTCGCCAGGGTGTAGGGAAGATTCGCACCACAAGTGTCGCTGAGGATTTGGGATTCACAGTTACACTATCGGTCACGCAGTTCTTGCTACCGTCAGCACCAGGGTTGTCCACGCGGCAGTAGACCTTAACCGGTTTGGCCCCCACGTTTTTGGCATCGAGGGACAAGTACCCGTATCCCGACAGGTCCCACTTACCGGCCGGTGCTTTCAGAGTAATACCTGGCCACGGCTTCTGATGGCCAGTTTCAATCTGCAGCGCCTTGTCTTTAGATAGGGTGATTTTTGCATCGGTCACTATGACCGAACTCGTGTCAAAGTCTTTGTCAAAGTTGAATAAGACCCTTGGCTGTTTATCTTCCACGGCCGATACCACAAGCACACTCATAAGAGACCAACCCAGAATGATTGCCATAAGTCCTGTACGGCCGCCGCTTTTAACCATTAGTTTATCCTTTCCAAAAAGAACATTTTTGCACATCCACCTTTGCGACGCTCAGGTCCGCTTCGAGCTCACAGATCCTTATATCATGGGGACATATCCTTGAAGCAAAACTTGGTATGCAAATTCGTCTTTACGTGCCTGGAAGCTCACTAGATTTTCTTTTGTTTCAAAATTGACGCTGCGAATCTTTTTGCCATCAGCGTCAATAGCAATGACAGACTTTATGTTTTCGGCCCCTGTCATTTTCAACCTGTTAATACGTATTGCGACTGTGAACGGACCGATGTCAGGTAGTGGGGTGACAACGATCATATCTTTCTTCGCCTCACACCGCAAAGCACCTTCGGTTACAATATGGCCGAAGTCAATCGGTATCCCCCTAACATTCCATCGAGATGGAGGTCTCGGTGTCGTTTGATGCTTTATCAGACGAATGTTCGTGACCTCCTCACCGACGGCGTCAGCCACTAACTTGCCAAGTTTGTATCGCTGGCTGCCATCGTCGTCACCGTCAAGCCTATATCGTCCGCCGGTTGCTAGGTCCCACAGCCCGATCGTGATATCGTATTCGCCAGCGCCATGTTCTTGCGGGATTTCGACGATCCAATCGGCACCAGTTGTGACGTGTCCTGTCCATCGGCTTGTGCCCAACGCTGGCCTACCATCACACTGAAAAGCGATCTTGTCTGGTTGTTTGGACCTATCACTATTGAAGTGAGTGAAGATTGCCAGGTCCTTAGATGGCGGCCTGGCAACATCCCAGTCGACACTCAGTTTGAAGCGCCGACCGCCCAGGTATTCCACGCTCTCGGCCACCGGTCTTATTGCCAAGACTGCATCGCGGCTGTATCCACGCGCATTAACGTAGCAGCGCGACGGCCCACGAGATTGCTCAACAATAATCCCCTCAATTCTTTCTATGCTCGATTCAATCCGGTCATTCCTGGCAAAGTATCCGTACTGAGGCAACAATTTGCCGGCCACGTTCCAGTCCTTATCAGCCCGATTGACGTAGACCTGTGCGCCAGATTTCCATGTGATGATTTGTTTGTGAATGTCGCCGTCTGCGAATTCCACATTGTCTATCGCATCCAGTGCAATGCTCCTGATAAAATCCTGCGCAAGCCAATACTTGCGAACAGCACCCGGGCCAAATCCTCCCCTATCAATCATCAAGGCATGACCTTCGAGAATCTCGGCGCTGATATAATCATCGCTCTCGACAACTCTTTGATCACTCTGTGCCTGCTCAAGCTTATAACGTGACGGATAGCCGACCCCGTGCAGGCTGAACTTGTCGTGCAGGACCGCATCGAACCAGGGCACGCGCTCCCAGTCGCCGCACGAAATGCGGATGTGGGGCCATCCCTTTTCCGCTGAAAGCGTCATGTGCTGACAATCGGACCCATCGAGATAGCCGATGAGCTGGTCGTGTCCTGCCTCAGAAGTTGTAGGGGCGTCGCGGCCCAAATAGTCCCGTATCCATGCGAAGGTCTCGCCCCAACATCTGCGCGTTTCAAGCATCGAGTGAAAATCTCCGTGCTTATCGTAAAAGTCAAAACACGGCAGCGCTGTGAAAACATCAATGAAGTAGTGCGTCGGCTTGAGATTCGGCTTGATGAGCTTTAGATTTCGTTTGACGAACGGCATAATATGGTCTGGCCGCCATCGATAGCTCTGCGCATCGCGGCCCGTGTTTATCCAGGCCTTGACCGGCTCGCCCTGCTCAGTGAAGCAAATATGCTCGTAGCTGTAATCGGTAGCGTCAGGATAAAAATCGATGTAATTATCGTGCAGGCCCCATGGTATATCGTGCTTGCCGCAGACCTCGGCAATCTGCTGCATATCTTCAACTATACCCAGTGCCGGCAGTGGCGGATAAATATCTGGCAGACGGTAGTCGTAACCCCATCGCTGCCAGACGTGCACGGTCAGCAGCGAATCAGTCAGGCCGTAAGCGACCATCCGCTTCATCGTATCAGCTATCTCAGCATAGCGCCCTCCCCAGATATCGAAGACAAATCGACCGGCCTTACGCTCCAGCCCCCCTGCTGCTTTTTTGTCGAACAAGGCACGATACTTCCGCGCACAATCAAAAGCCCCCCTGCTGCTCGGTACAAACGTCATCGTCACATCAAGGTGAGTGTGAAGTGAGTATATCCTCTGCTCAGGATTAACCTCCAGATAGTCCGGCGGATTATCGGAGGCGATTAGAAGCGAGGTGCCCTTTTCAAAATCGAATCCGACGTGACTCGTTGACAGATTATGTCCCCCGAAGCTCGCCCTGAAGGCTTTCGGCTCGACGATACAATATCCGTGGCCGTAGTAAACACGAGGGGCCTTCTGGTCGGCTTGTCCCAAGGCTATATCAGTAATCCGCTTCGGACATTCAAGCCGTATTCGCAGGCCACTTCCATCAGACCACACATCCACAGTCAAATCAAATTCCTCGTCCGCAAGCGAAAGTTGATGTCTGAGGCTTACCCTGCCGGACAGCCTGTCCCTTTTTGTGGTGACCCTGCCGAGGACAATTTGCGATTGCGCCGGTCCAACCCTATGCCGCAGCACTGATATCTGCAGGCCGTCAAATACCACCGTCCGACCACTTTGGCCGAAAGCTATGGCAGAATCAGCTAAACCGTTTCTGCCTAACACGATTGCTGCCAGATAACCGTCTTCAAGCTTGAAGACAAACTCGTTCTCGCCGGGCTTTGTATGCGATTCGACAATGTCCTTGGCTCGCTCACGCAGCTTTTCTCTCTCGGCTTTGGTCAACTCCGGCGACAAAGCTCCCGCAATGACCACCGGCTCACCCCAGTAGGACGAATCACAGGTAGTGTCACGCTTGGGCCCCGGATGGCTTTCCAGTCGCAGCAGTATCTGCTTACCGGCATACTTGCTCAGGTCCACGCGGCCATCGACCCAACTCTTGCTATCTGTGTGCCGCTCAAAAAGCCTTTCACCGCCCGCCCACACACGAAACGTCACGCCATCACTGGGTGGCTCGGCCGCTGTGTGGTCGCGAATGGCATTAGCAAAGGCCAGTTCTATAGGCGTTACATCCGGCAGTCTAAGTAGATACTCGGCGAAGATTGTCCCGCCTTTAGGCTTCCACGGCGGGTGCATTACAATAGCATCTTTTGTCGTCCCGCGCAAAATACGCTGACGTAAGAAGTTGGCAGAAGAATCAACCGACGAGCCTTGCCAACCAACTGGCATATAGACCAAAGGCTCACTATGATAGGACCACGCGACACGATGCGTTTGCAGTTGCCAAAGCGGCAAAGCCCCGTTCGCCGGAACGATATTAATCGGTAGTTCAGCCAGTTTTGCGGAGGAAGGAATGGCCTTTTTGAAATTTGATTTAAATATTTGAACGGCGTGCGCTGTCACCGTTTTTTCCCGGTGCCGAAAGTCTGCATAAACGTGAACCGGATACAGTGCGGAGCAGGCACCTTCAGCAGCAGCTATTTCAAAAGTAGCCTTAGCTTCCTGCCTGGGGTCAACTTCCAAAGGCCTCCGTGTTTCGCCGACGGCATACCACTCATCCACGAGGCCGGCCATTCGCAATTGGACTGTCAAAGCAGAGTCACCATTATTCTTGACCCTGACCCCCACCTGCTGGGGCGTGTCTAACTCTGTCACATCTTTGATGTCATTTATTGTCAGCGTCACCGGCCCCTCCCGGACAATATGCCCGTTGAATCCTGCCACGGGGCCGGCAGATGCAACAAGAAGAACAGCTATCCAGACTCGCAAACCGTTTGTCATGCTCGCCTTCCTTTCGGCTATTTTGTGCCGCGCTCCAGAACGTACCACATCGTCTTGTACTGCGGCGAGAGCTTTAGTATGCCTTGCCCATCCTGGTACAAGACAGGCACTTGACCTGTTGGCAGCCCATCAGGGTCAAGTGAATGACATATCCATCGGCCCTTCGGTAGAGCCAGCGTCCCTTGCACCGGCTCGATTTGGACAGGCGGCCCGCCCCAATTTCGACCAACAGTCTGGCGGTCCTTAGAGAACTTCATGCCGGTATTTTCGCATCGACCACAGGCCGTAATGAGAATTTTTTGACTTCTATCCAGTGGCGCTTCGTCCAATGCAGTGATGGCTAACGCTACAAAGGCCGGTGCAGAAATGACAGTCTTTCCATCGGTACTAGCTTGGAACCTCGCAGCGTGACCGGTATAGACCCAAGCACCTCGCCCGCATGCAGCATAAAATCCCTTCCCATCTTCAACCGACCACGCCAACTCTGGAGGGGACACACGTAGGGACTTGACAGAACCTCTATGTTTGAAGGCGGCGGCCAACTGAACCTTGAGAACCTCTTGCCTGGTGATTCCTGCCTGGTCGGAAAGTGCTGCGAACATATCCCTATCATGTTTGGGGTGTAACTCTGCCAATCCCGCAAGCACATCAGGCGAATTTGTCAGAATAACGGGCTTTACGGTATTGAGAGGGGCGATTCCGACGTGTCGGAAGATTGCTGTGCCTGCTCGCATAAAGCCCCACTTGGCTGGGTTCGTATCGATATCAAAGTAGCTGTTTAACGTCTCTCGATCCCAACTGTCGGAGTTGTGCGAGTAGGTGTACAGCCAGACGCCATCCCAGTCCTGGGCGGCGGCAAAGGATGCTATCATCGGCACACACTCCGCCTGGGCGTCAAGCGGAGCGGGGTGGTTGTACTCGCTGACGGTGAAGGGCTTGCCGGCAAGACGCTCAGCAGCCAGCCGAAATAGGGTCGCCTCACTCGGATAGTCGGTCATAGGCTTCTGGCTGATGACCCAGTTGCCCCCATCCCAAGGCCTTCCCGGAAACCGCGGATGCTGCCAATAGGCGTGTGCATCAATGAAGTCCATGTCGCTCTGGGCATAAAGCCCCAGCGGCCCAAAGACAATCGTGCCGGTCACAAGGGCCTTGCAGCTAAGCTCATTCTTAATGAAGTTTCGCATCCCATCGAAATAGCCCTTTTCAGTCTCTGCCAGGAAGCACATGCGGTCAAGCGTGCGGCCCGGGCTTTCATCGTCCGCAAAGAGAGCGACACTGCCGTCCTTTATAGATTCATCCTTACCAAGGCCCACGCGGCCACCGGGCCGAAGTTCAACGTGCGCAAGGTGGATAGGAATCCGGCTGCCACCAAACGAGAAGCTCAAACGGGCATTGTTCTCATTGGTTTTCGCCACAAAACCAAAGCGAAAGTTTCGCCATTCGGGCGTCAGCTCTACGCGCCTCGACAGTCC